>NZ_VZZR01000082.1:0-36012 GCF_009650555.1 Pseudomonas sp. EMN2 | reverse complement strand
GGGCGTCGCCAAGCGGTAAGGCAGCAGGTTTTGATCCTGCCATGCGTTGGTTCGAATCCAGCCGCCCCTGCCATTTTCCTATACTCATCCAGGTATACCCTCAGCCTTCAGGTACTGCGCGTGTCCAAGATGATGGTCTTTACGGGGAACGCTAACCCCGATCTGGCTCGGCGTGTCGTACGTCAGCTGCATATCCCTCTCGGTGACGTCTCTGTCGGTAAATTCTCCGACGGCGAGATCAGCACTGAGATCAATGAAAATGTCCGCGGTAAAGACGTCTTCATTATTCAGCCGACCTGTGCCCCGACCAACGATAACCTGATGGAACTGGTAGTGATGGCCGATGCCTTCCGCCGCTCCTCAGCATCCCGAATCACCGCCGTGATTCCTTACTTCGGATACGCCCGCCAGGACCGCCGTCCGCGTTCGGCACGTGTAGCCATCAGCGCCAAAGTCGTCGCTGACATGCTCACTGTCGTAGGTATCGACCGTGTACTCACCGTCGACCTGCACGCTGACCAGATCCAGGGTTTCTTCGATATCCCCGTCGACAACATCTACGGCTCGCCCGTACTGGTCGACGACATCGAAGACCAGCGTTTCGAGAACCTGATGATCGTCTCCCCGGACATCGGTGGTGTGGTACGTGCCCGTGCCGTCGCCAAGTCCCTGGGTGTTGATCTCGGGATCATCGACAAACGCCGCGAGAAGGCTAACCACTCCGAGGTTATGCACATCATCGGCGACGTCGAAGGACGCACCTGCATCCTGGTAGACGACATGGTCGACACCGCCGGCACCCTGTGCCACGCGGCCAAAGCCCTGAAAGAACACGGCGCTGCCAAGGTTTACGCCTACTGCACGCACCCTGTCCTGTCGGGCCGCGCGATCGAGAACATCGAGAAGTCGGTACTGGACGAACTGGTGGTGACCAACACCATCCCGCTGTCCGCCGCTGCTCAAGCCTGTGACCGTATCCGCCAGCTGGATATCGCACCGGTTGTGGCTGAAGCGGTACGCCGCATCAGCAATGAAGAATCGATCAGCGCGATGTTCCGCTAAGCGGGACACGTGTTGATGTGAAGCGCCCCGCCCCAACCTGTGTTGGGGCGGGGCTTTTTTGCCATCCCCGTCTGGCGCTGGTCGCAAACGCCTTTCGGGAGGCTATTTTGGAGAAACAAAATGACTGACTTCATCCTGAACGCCCAAGCGCGTACTGACCTGGGGAAAGGTGCGAGCCGCCGCCTGCGTCACACGCTGAACATCCCTGCCGTTGTTTACGGTGGCGATAAAGAAGCCCAATCCCTGACCATCGTGGCCAAGGAAATCGCCAAGCTGTTCGAAAACGAAGCTGCCTTCAGCCACGTTATCGAGCTGAACGTCGACGGCGCCAAGCAGAACGTCGTGGTCAAGGCCATGCAGCGTCACCCAGCCAAAGGCTACATCATGCACGCCGACTTCGTTCGCGTCGTTGCTGGCCAGAAGCTGACCGCCAAGGTTCCAGTTCACTTCGTCGGCGAAGAAGCCCCGATCAAGAAAGGCGGCGAAATCTCGCACGTTGTTTCCGAGATCGAAGTTTCCTGCGAAGCCAAAGATCTGCCTGAGTTCATCGAAGTTGACCTGAGCAACGCCGAAGTCGGCGCGATCATCCACCTGTCGGACCTGAAAGCTCCGAAAGGCGTAGAGTTCGTTGCTCTGGCCCACGGTGATGACAAAGCTGTTGCCAACGTCCACGCCCCGCGCGTAGCCGCTGAAGGCGCTGCTGAGTAATCTACTCGGCAAGCCGGTGTTGAAGGGGTTACAGTGCCCGGCGCTGTAACCCACCAACTCCAAGGAAAGAGCCCCTGACGTGACCGCCATCCAGTTGATCGTTGGCCTGGGTAACCCCGGCCCCGAATACGAACAGACCCGGCATAACGCAGGGGCTCTTTTCGTTGAACGCGTAGCCAGCGCCCAGCGCGTCTCCTTGACCGCTGACCGCAAATATTTCGGCCTGACGGCTAAATTCAGCCATCAGGGCAACGACGTTCGTTTGCTGATCCCCACCACCTACATGAACCGTAGCGGCCAGTCCGTGGCGGCCTTGGCCAATTTCTTCCGGATCAAGCCGGAGGCCATTCTGGTGGCACACGACGAACTCGACCTGCCTCCCGGCGTCGCCAAGCTCAAGCGCGGTGGCGGCCACGGTGGGCACAACGGCCTGCGCGACATCATCGCGCAGCTCGGCAACCAGAACGATTTCCACCGCCTGCGGCTTGGCATTGGCCACCCGGGCGACGCCAAGCTGGTCTCCAACTTCGTCCTGGGCCGCGCACCGCGCGCCGAACAGGAGAAGCTCGACGCCAGCATCGATTATGCCCTCGGTGTGCTGCCGGACGTGCTCGCTGGCGACTTCGCCAAGGCGATGCGCGAGCTGCACAGCCAGAAGGCCTGACAACTCTAGTAAGGGGAATACCCATGGGTTTCAATTGCGGCATCGTCGGCCTGCCCAACGTCGGCAAGTCCACCCTGTTCAACGCCCTGACCAAGTCCGGTATTGCGGCTGAGAACTTCCCCTTCTGCACCATCGAGCCGAACAGCGGCATCGTGCCGATGCCCGACGCGCGCCTGAATGCGCTGGCCGAGATCGTCAAACCGAACCGCATCCTGCCGACCACCATGGAATTCGTCGACATCGCAGGCCTGGTGGCCGGTGCCTCGAAAGGTGAAGGCCTGGGCAACAAGTTCCTCGCCAACATCCGCGAGACCGACGCCATCGCCCACGTGGTGCGCTGCTTCGAAGACGAGAACGTGATCCACGTTTCCAACAGCGTCGACCCCAAGCGCGACATCGAGATCATCGACCTCGAACTGATCTTCGCCGACCTCGACAGCTGCGAGAAGCAACTGCAGAAAGTCGCCCGCAATGCCAAGGGCGGCGACAAGGACGCCCTGGCGCAGAAGGCGATCCTGGAGAAGCTGATCCCGCACTTCACCGAAGGCAAGCCGGCACGCAGCCTGATGAAGAACATGGCTGACGACGAGAAAGCCGTCATCCGTGGCTTCCACCTGCTGACCAGCAAGCCGGTGATGTACATCGCCAACGTGGCCGAAGACGGCTTCGACAACAACCCGCACCTGGACGTGGTCAAGGCCATCGCCGAGGAAGAAGGCGCGGTCGTGGTGCCGGTGTGCAACAAGATCGAAGCCGAAATCGCCGAGCTGGATGATGGCGAAGAGAAGGACATGTTCCTCGAGGCCCTGGGCCTGGAAGAGCCTGGCCTGAACCGCGTGATCCGCGCCGGTTACGAGCTGCTCAACCTGCAGACCTACTTCACTGCCGGCGTGCAGGAAGTACGTGCCTGGACCGTACGCGTCGGCGCCACCGCGCCACAGGCCGCGGGCGTGATCCACACCGACTTCGAAAAAGGCTTCATCCGCGCCGAAGTGGTGGCCTACGACGACTTCATCCAGTTCAAGGGTGAAGGCGGTGCCAAGGAAGCCGGCAAATGGCGTCTGGAAGGCAAGGATTACATCGTCAAGGACGGCGATGTGATGCACTTCCGCTTCAACGTCTAAGCACAGCTCGGCGTCTCCCTATCGCGGGGCAAGCCCGCTCCCACGCAGTCTGTACTGGACACGTGGGAGCGGGCTTGCCCCGCGATGCTTTTATGCAGGGGAAAGTTGAGTGTCAGCGCAACTGACTGCCAGCACTGTTGCATTTAAAGTTGCTCTGCAGCGGCCCAGGCTAGTCGCCTTTCCGTGAACAGGCATGCTCCCATGACACAAACAATTCAACGCCCCCAGGCCGTCCCCACCGTGCAGGTGAATACCGACGAGGTCATCGTCACCGAATGGCGCTTCGCCCCCGGCGCCGAGACCGGCCGCCACCTGCATGGCCATGACTATGTGGTGGTGCCGATGACCGACGGCACCCTGCTGCTGGAAACGCCCGAGGGCGAGAAACGCGCGCCACTGGTGGCGGGCCAGAGCTACTTCCGCAAGGCCGGCGTCGAGCACAACGTGATCAATGCCAGCGACCATGAAGTGGTGTTCATCGAGACCGAGCTCAAATAGCAGAGCCGCCCGCCTGGCTACCCGCACTGTCCCCATCGCTGGCAAGCCAGCTCCCACAGGGTATGCGCAAGCCTTGAGGTCGGCGTGGTCGAGGTGGGAGCCGGCTTGCCGGCGATAGGCATTGTCGTCGTGCGCTCACTTCACCCCCGCAGCACAACCGTCTACACTCCTTCCCTGCTTGAACCGGGATAACCGAAGCACTGCCTCGAAACCCGATGGACCTGACCACCGCTGGTCAACCGTCGGGACTAATGGGTCCGGACCTTGGCCGGCCTGTTTATCGGAGGCAACACATGGACCCGCGTATCTGGCTGCTGGCCCTGGCGACTTTCGTCACCGGCATGGCCGAAAACATCACCGTCGGCATCCTGCCGGCACTGGCCGATGGCCTGGACGTTCCGCTCGGCGTAGCCGGGCAACTGACCACCGTCTTCTCCCTGAGCTTCGCCCTCGCCGCGCCCTTCTCTCCCCTGCTTACCACACGCTTGCCGCTGCGTGGCCTGCTGTGCGCCACCCTGGCGCTGTTCGCCCTGTGCAACCTGCTGGCGGCATGGGCGCCCGGCTACACCGTGCTGCTGATCACCCGCATCGGCATGGCCGCGACCAGCGCATTGACCTGCCTGACCTGCACCTTGATGGCCACGCGCCTGGCACCTGAAGCCCTGCGCGGGCGCGCCATCGGGGTGATCTTCATGGGCATCTGCAGCTCGCTGATACTGGGCGTGCCGGCCGGCATGCTGTTGTCCGACGCCCTGGGCTGGCGCGGCGTGTTCGTTGGCCTTAGCGGCCTGGCGGCGGCAGTGCTGCTGATGGCCTGGCGCGGGCTGCCGACGCTGCAGAGCGACGAGCGCATCGCCCTGGCCAGTTACATACGCCACGTGCGCGACAGCCGCCTGACGGCCGCGCAGGGCGTGTCGCTGTTGATGATCGCCGGGCACTTCACCGTGTTCGCCTACCTGGCGCCCTACGCCCAGCAGGTCGCCCAAGTGCCGGCCCAATGGCTGGCAGCGCTGTTCGCGGCATTCGGCATCGCCGGTGTGACAGGCGGTTACATCGGCGGCTGGATGGCCGATCGCCTGGGTGTGGCCAAGGCCATCCTGCTGGCGCCCTTGCTGTACCTCGCCAGCCTGCTGCTGCTACCGCTGAGCGCGGGCACACCCTGGCTGTTCCTGCCGGTGATGATGCTCTGGGGCGGGCTGAGCTGGACCACTTCGCCAGTGGTGCAGAGCTACCTGGCCAAGCGTGGGGAAGATACCTTCCCGGCGGGCATGAGCCTGAACATGTCGGCCATGCACCTGGGGGTCGGGCTGGGTTCGGCCATCGGTGGCGTGGTGATAAGCGGCTCGACGCTGGCCGCTACCCCCTGGGCCGGCGCACTGTTGACGACACTGGCGGCAGGGCTGGCGATCTGGTCGGCCATGCCACGGGCCGGGGCGTTGGAAATGGCGCAGTGATCGCTCACTGCGCCAGTCGAAAGCTTACTTGGCCAGCTTGTCGTAGCTGGTCATCAGGTTGCGGTAGTCGGGGATATGGTTGGAGAACAACGTCCCCAGCCCTTCGATGTCGTTGCGCCAGTCACGGTGCAGTTCGCAGGCCACGCCGAACCAGGTCATCAGCTGCGCACCGGCAGCCTCCATGCGCCGCCAGGCCGAGTCGCGGGTCAACTCGTTGAAGGTGCCGGAGGCATCGGTGACCACGAACACCTCGAAGCCCTCCTCCAGCGCCGAGAGCGCCGGGAAGGCCACGCAGACCTCGGTCACCACCCCGGCGATCAGCAGTTGCTTCTTGCCGGTGGCCTTCACCGCCTTGACGAAGTCTTCGTTGTCCCAGGCATTGATGTTGCCGGGGCGAGCGATGTACGGCGCATCGGGGAACTGTGCCTTGAGCTCGGGCACCAGCGGGCCGTTGGGGCCGGTCTCGAAGCTGGTGGTGAGGATGGTCGGCAGCTTGAAGTACTTGGCCAGGTCGGCGAGCGCCAGCACGTTGTTCTTGAACCGGTCGGGGTCGATGTCGCGTACCAGCGACAGCAACCCGGCCTGATGATCGACCAGCAGGACGGCAGCGTTGTTCTTGTCCAGTCGCTTGTATTGGAACGCCATGGCTGAACTCCTTGCTTTGCAGGTAGGGAGTTTCCAGCGTAGGCAATCAACGCGCACAAGGCCGACCGTCAGTCGGCTCAGGGCGTCTCATGACTTCAGCGTTCTGACTGCGCTGTTTGCACGGGCTAGCTGGTTTACCTGAATGCGTGGGAGCGGGCTTGCCCCGCGATGGATGGCACCGGCTGCGCCGGTATCGCGGGGCAAGCCCGCTCCCACGGGCGGTGCTCGGCTAAAGAACGCAGGGTCGGGTGATCTATCCATCAGTTCACAGTTTTCTGAACTGATTATTTGCGCGCAGCGATTTGTCCCCTTCGCCGCCCCCACCAGAATCGCTTCACCAACAATCACAATAAACCGTGAGGCCACTCCCGTGGACCAGACACTCCAGGTACGGCAGGCCGCCGCCGACCTCGTTGCCGCCTTCGCCAGCAATGACACCGCCCGCTACTTCGCCTGCTTCAGCGAAGACGCCACCTTCCTTTTCCACACCTTGGCGCAACCGCTGCTGTCGCGCCGCGCCTATGAAGAACTCTGGGCCTCCTGGCAGGCAGACGGCTTTGCCGTGCTCGGCTGCGAATCCAGCAATGTGCAGGTGAGCCTGCAAGGCGACGTGGCGATCTTCATGCACGACGTGGCCACGCGCCTGCGCGTCGCCGGTGAAACCCTCGACCTGAACGAGCGCGAGACCATCGTCTTCCGCCGCCACGGCGAGCGCTGGCTGGCCTGCCACGAGCACCTGTCGGTCGTCTCGCCGGCCTGATCCCTTTCAAGCGGCCCTGCCGCACTGCCATCGCACCCACAACAAGGCCGCCCGACGGCCGACAACATACGCGCTGGAGCACCACCATGAGCCACTCGACCGGTATCGAGACCAATGGCGTCGAACAGATCCCCGACGATCAACGCGACGCTGCCCCGCTTGACCTGTTCCGCCTGATCTTCGGCGGCGCCAACACCTTTGCCACCGCCGTACTGGGCAGCTTCCCGGTGCTGTTCGGGCTGTCGTTCCAGGCCGGCGTGTGGGCGATTTTGCTCGGCGTCGGCGTGGGCGCGCTGATCCTTGCGCCGATGGGCCTGTTCGGCGCGCTCAACGGCACCAACAACGCGGTATCGTCCGGCGCGCATTTCGGCGTGCACGGGCGTATCGTCGGCTCGTTCCTGTCGTTGCTGACCGCCGTGGCGTTCTTTTCGCTGTCGGTGTGGAGCTCGGGCGATGCCCTGGTCGGCGGCGCCAAGCGCCTGGTCGGCCTGCCGGAAACCGACCTGACCCTGGGCCTGGCCTACGGCCTGTTCGCCGTGCTGGTGCTGGTGGTGTGCATCTTCGGTTTCCGCTTCATGCTGTGGGTCAACAAGATCGCGGTGTGGGCCTCGAGCCTGCTGTTCCTGCTGGGCATCTTCGCCTTCGCCGGGCCGTTCGACGCGGGCTACGCCGGCAGCGTCAACCTCGGCCAGGCCGGCTTCTGGGCGGCGTTCGTCGGTGCGGCGATCCTGGCCATGAGCAACCCGGTGTCGTTCGGTGCCTTCCTCGGTGACTGGTCGCGCTACATCCCGCGTGCCACGCCGAAGTCGCGGATCATGCTGGCGGTGATCCTGGCCCAGGTGGCCACGCTGATCCCGTTCCTGTTCGGCCTGTGCACCGCCACCCTGGTGGCCAGCCAGGCGCCGGACTACATCGCCGCCAACAACTACGTCGGTGGCCTGCTGGCCATCTCGCCGGGCTGGTTCTTCCTGCCGGTGTGCCTGATTGCGGTGATCGGCGGCATGTCCACCGGCACCACGGCGCTGTACGGCACCGGCCTGGACATGTCCAGCGTGTTCCCGCGCCTGCTCAGCCGCGCCGCGGCCACGCTGCTGATCGGCGTGCTGGCCATCGGCTTCATCTTCATCGGCCGCTTCACCTTCAACCTGGTACAGAGCGTGTCGACCTTCGCCGTGCTGATCATCACCTGCACCAGCCCCTGGATGGTGATCATGATCCTCGGCCTGATCACCCGCCGCGGCTTCTACCACGCCGACGACCTGCAGGTGTTCACCCGTGGCCAGCAAGGCGGCCACTACTGGTTCTGCCACGGCTGGAACTGGCGCGGCATGGGCGCATGGATCCCCAGTGCGCTGGTCGGCCTGTGCTTCGTCAACCTGCCTGGGCAGTTCGTCGGCCCGCTGGGTGAACTGGCCGGCGGCATCGACCTGAGCCTGCCGGTCACCCTCGGTATCGCCGCCGTGCTGTACCTGATCCTGCTCAACCTGTTCCCTGAACCGGCTGGCGTGTACGGCCCGCAAGGCCCGCGCTGGGTGCGTTGCAAAAGCACGCCGGTAAAGCCCGTGACCACCGCCGAAATGGCCTGACTGGAATCCGACCATGACCACTTCTCACTACATCGACGGCCGCTGGGTCGAAGGCCAGGGCAGCGACTGCATCGTTGTGCACAACCCGTCCGACGGCCTGCCGTTCGCCGAACTGATGGCCGCCAGCACGGCCCAGGTCGACCAGGCCGTGGCCGCCGCACGCCGTGCGCTGGCGTCCTGGAAGACGGTCAGCGCCGCCGAGCGCGCCGCCTACCTGCGCGGCTTCGCCGAGCAACTGGGCCAGCGCCGCGACGAGCTGATCGCCTTGCAGATGCGCAACAACGGCAAGCCGCGCCACGAGGCCGAGATCGACCTGGACGACGCCATCGCCACCTTCGCCTACTACGCCGACCTGGCGGAACAGTTGCCGGAAAAAAACCGCGACGTGCCGCTGGCCGCACCGGGCTTCAGCTCCCGCACCCGCCTGGAGCCGGTAGGCGTGGTCGGCCTGATCGTGCCGTGGAACTTCCCGCTGGTGACCAGCGCCTGGAAGCTCGCCCCGGCCCTGGCCGCCGGCTGCACCGTGGTGCTCAAGCCCTCCGAAGTGACCCCGCTGATCGAGCAGGCCTACGGCCAGATCGCCGAAGTACTGGGCCTGCCGGCCGGCGTGCTGAACATCGTCAACGGCAAGGCCGAGACCGGCGCCGCCCTGAGCGGCCACAACGGTCTGGACAAGCTGTCGTTCACCGGCAGCAACGGCGTCGGTAGCCAGGTGATGCGTGCAGCCGCCGCGCAATGCCGGCCGGTGACGCTGGAGCTGGGTGGCAAGTCGGCCATCGTGGTGTTCGACGATTGCGACGTCGACCAGGCAGTGGAATGGATCGTCGCCGGCATCACCTGGAACGCCGGGCAGATGTGCTCGGCCACCTCGCGCCTGCTGGTGCAGGACGGCATCGCCGATGCGTTGCTGCCGCGCTTGCAGGAGGCGCTGGAGAAGCTGCGCGTCGGCAATCCGCTGAACGAGGAAGTGGACATGGGGCCGCTGACCAGCCAGGCGCAGTGGCTCAAGGTCGCCAGCTACTTCGCCAAGGCCCGCGAGGAAGGCTTGAAGTGCCTGGCCGGCGGCACGGCGCTGGACCGCGACGGCTGGTTCGTCAGCCCGACGCTGTATGTGGACGTGCCTGAGAGCAGCCGCCTGTGGGGCGAGGAGATTTTCGGCCCGGTGCTGTGCGCGCGGCGCTTCGTCACCGAAGCCGAGGCCATCGTGCAGGCCAACGATAGCCGCTTCGGGCTGGTCGCTACCGTGTGCTCCGCCGACCTGGAACGCGCCGAGCGCGTGGCCGATGCGTTGGAGGTAGGGCATGTGTGGATCAACTCGGTGCAGGCGGTGTTCGTCGAGACGTCCTGGGGCGGGACCAAGGGCAGCGGGATTGGGCGCGAGCTCGGGCCTTGGGGGTTGTCGGGGTATCTGTCGGTGAAGCATGTGACGCGGTGTTTGGGGTGATGGGGTAGTTGCTCGGCGAGGGTTTTTCAGCGCCCTCACTCGGTCAACGGCCCTAGTGCCCAAGGCCCCTGAAAGGGCTGATCCCAATGACGAAAAGGCCCTTGCCGGCTCAGACGGCAAGGGCCTTTTGTTTCACGCTGACAAGTGAGTCTCACCGAAGTGCAAGCATCATCGTCTTCGGTGACAGCTGTGGACAGGCTGTGAACCCCGCAGCTTTGGCATAGAAGCGCTCCAGACGCTCATCAAGCGGGTGCACGATCATTGCAACACTTCCGACGATCTCGGACGCAACCAGAGCTCTCTCGACAGCATCCTGCAACAGGTCCGTGGCGACCCCTTGCCCAGCAGCGCTCAGGGTTACCCCCATTCGCCCCAACACCATCACCGGCAAATCATTTGGGGCATTGCGTCGCACACTTGCGGAAGAACCATGGGCACGCGCCACAGACCCCGTCGAAAGCGTGTAGTAACCTGCCACAACCGACGTGCCCTTGAAGCAGGTGACATACACCACCGCGTGCTTTGCTATCTGCGCCTTGTAAGCCTTTTCGCGAAGGTAGCCATTGATCGACGCCTCTCCACAGTCGAACTGACCTAGCTCATGAAAGGCTTCGAGCTTCTGCGGAGCGCTCAGCTCCAGCGCTTCGGCCTTGCCAACAGCTTCTTCACGCATTCATTGCTCCTGATGGGGCTGTCTTCAAGCGCCTGGGTGAATTGATCGAAGGCTTCGTCATCAAGCAGGAACAACCGGCGCTCCATCAGTACTTCCTCAGCGCGTCGGCAAGCCGCATCGAGAACGAAGCTGGTGCGGTCACCGCCCACAATCTCCACGGCGGCATCGATGAGGTCTCTGCGGTGCTCGGCCACCCTCATGTTCAACGGTACGGCCTTGCTCCGATCCTTGATCTGTAAATCGCTCATTGGTGACTCCCAGCCCATCCCACGGGGCACTGAATCGACGAAGGATGTCGACCAGACAAAGGCTACTCCTGCGTAACGCAAATGTATAGCCAGGTATCAATTTGCGTTACGTTTAGGCTGCTCATGTGGATGCTTAGATTGACCTTGCTCGCTTTGGCTTGCACGTCAGGACATTCTGAGATTGGAACCAGTTGCTTCAGCTGCGTCATGGCTACAGGGTGCAGAGCGCTGCAAATGCCCAGGCATGCACTTCGCAGCCCTCACCCAATCATCCATCGCCCCCGTGACTTTCCCCCCTCCCCGCAAAGTCCCACTTCCTGGTAGCCCCATAACCACAACACCAGGCCAGCCTCCCATGCACCCTCAACGCACCACCTTGCACAACGAACTGCACGCCCGCCCGTCGCTGTATTTCGACGGCCCGGCCCATGTCTTCCACCTCGCCCTGCTCGGCGGTGACACGGCCTGCCAGTCGCTGCTGCAGCGCTGCTGCCCCGAGGCGCCCGACCCGTACGCCGCCCAGGGCATCACCCAGCTCGAAGGCCATCCGTTCAAATGGGAACGGCACACCGAGTTCTTCACCCTGACCCTGGTCGTGCCCTGCGCCAGCAGCGACAGCGACTGGCAGGTGCTGCCAGAAGTGCTGGCCAAGGCCATCGCCCCGCAGGCAGCGCAGGTGATCAACGCGGTGCAGGTGCTGGTACGCGATGAACAGGGCCTGGACCTCACCCGCTACGGCTTCAAGGACCCTTGCGGTTCCTGCGTCGGCGGTGGGGATGCCGCGGTGTGGAGCGACTTCCGCCTGACCGCCGACGGCACCAACCGCTTCCTGTTCATCAACCGCCGCCTCAACGCCTACCGCCAGGGCCGCATGATCCGCCGCCTGCTGGAGATCGAGACCTACCGCATGATGGCCTCGCTGACCCTGGACACGGCCAAGGCCCTGAGCCATGAGCTGGACGCCTTCGACAAGACCCTGGTGAGCCTGTCCGAACGCGGCGCCAGTGCCGCCGGGCATGACTCCAAGGCGTTGCTCGAAGCCATCGCCCTGCTGTCGCGCCAGGTGGTCAGCCGCACGGTGAAGACCCGCCACCGCTTCGGCGCCACCCAGGCCTATGCGCAACTGGTGTTCGAGCGCCTGGGCGAACTGCGTGAAAGCCATGTGGGCGATTGCCAGCGCCTGGGGGTGTTCATCGAGCGGCGCTTCAAGCCTACCGTGCGCTACTGCGCAGCCACCGAGCAGCGCCTGGAGCAACTGGCAAAGAACGTGGCCAACCTCGGCGACCTGTTGCAGGCGCGGGTGCAGGTGGAGATGGAAGAACAGAATGCCGGGATCCTGCAAAGCCTCAATGCCCGGGCCGATGCCCAGGTGAAGATCCAGCGGGCGGTGGAAGGCTTGTCGATCATTGCGATCACGTACTACCTGCTGAACCTGTTCAAGCTGCTGTATGGCGGGCTGAACGTACTGGGCGCGGGGCTGGCGGCGCGCGAAGCCTTGCTGGGGATGGCGCCGCCGGTGCTGCTGGTATTGCTGGTGATCCTGCTGCGCATCAGGCGCGCCAAGCAGCACTGAAAGGCCAGGGGGCGCCTTGCGCCCCTTTCGCCGGCAAGCCGGCTCCCACCTCGACCGCGCTTAGTTCAATCTTGTGGGAGCTGGCTTGCCAGCGATGAGGCCAGCACAAGCAACACAAGGCAGTTGCTTGTACAGCATCACGCCGGCTCGTCGGCCGGGCGGCCATTCTCCTGCACCAGCACCATGGTCTGCTGCGAGGACAGGGCAATGCCCTCATCGCGCAGGCGCCCGAGGATGGTGAACAATAAGTCGCTGCGGGTGCTCGACACCTGCCGCGGCGAAGCCACGTAGCCGCTTACGCCAATCACCATGCCACTGCTGGTCAGGTCCTTGAACGTCACCGAACAGGCCGGCGCATCGAGGATCGACTCATGCTCGTGGTAGGCCGCCAGCAACACTTCGCGCACCTTGGCCGGATCGGTCTCCAGCGGCAGTGTAAGGGTGATGCCGACCACCCCGAGGGCATTGGCCATGGTCACGTTGCGCACGTTCTGCGAAATGAACTGCGAGTTGGGCACGATCACCGTCGAGCGGTCGGACATCTGGATCTCGGTGGCGCGCACGTTGATACGGCGGATATCACCCTCCACACCGGCCAGGCTGACCCAGTCGCCCACTTTCACCGGGCGTTCGGTCAAAAGGATCAGGCCGGAGATGAAGTTCTGCACGATCTGCTGCAGGCCGAAACCGATACCGACCGACAGCGCACTGACCACCCAGGTCAGGCTGGTCAGGTTGATGTGCAGGGTGGACATCACCAGCATGGCCAGGAACAGGAAGCCCAGGTAACCCACCAGGGTCACCAGGGAGGCACGCATGCCGGCGTCCATGTCGGTTTCGGGCAGCAGGCGATCGCTGAGCCAGCGCTTGACCACACGAATGGCGAACCAGCCACCGATGAAGATGGCCACGGCCATCAGGATGTCCTGAGGCACGATGTTCAGATTGCCGAGCACCTTGCCGCCGGTGCCGTCCCAGTCGGCCAGGCTCAGCAGCAGCTCACCCGGGCTGGTACCCGAAGGCATGAATACCAGCAAGGCGGCGGCGAACAGCAGCACAGTGCGGCCGATACCGGCCAGGATGGTGCTGGCCTGCGCCTGGTGGCGCTGTTGCAGGCCCAACGCCGAAGCCAGTGCCAGGCCACCGGGTTGGCGTGGCGAAAGCAAGGTTTCGCAGAGATCGCCGAATACAGTGACCAGCAGGTAGGCACACACGGTGACCACGCTGATCCACAGCAGCTTGGCCGTGAGGAAGTAGGCCAGCGTCAGGTAGCCGGTCACCAGCGTCAGCAGGATCGCCACCACCCACACCACGATCACGAACGGGATCAGCCCGGTCAGGCCTTTGGGGCGTTCCAGGCCATGCTGGCGACGGGCGCGGCGGTAGCACACCAGCGCAGCCACGAACAGCAGCGACACCACCAGCGCGGTCAGGCCGTTGGTGGCCAGGGTCAGCGCCAGGCTGGTGCCGATCACGCTGTTGATGCGTTCCTGGGTGAGCATCACCATCAGCGCCAGCGCCAGTACCTTGGGGAACCAGCCCAGGGCGCTGGCCACTTCATCGGCAATCGGCGGCAGGCGCCACGACGGGCGCTGCAGCATCAGCATGGCGCGGCCCAGGCCCGAGATGAAGGCGCTGAACACCACCAGGGCGAGGACATGATTGGTCAGGCTGGCCAGGTCGGTGCCCAGCTCGGCGCTGCTTTCCAGGCCCCAGCGCAGCAACGACACCGAGCCGGAGATGGTGCCCAGGGTTGCCAGGCTGACGCTCACGGCCAAGGCACTGCGGCGCAGCCGGCCTACGGGCAGCCAGCGCACCATGGCGTTGGCCAGCAAGCGCTCGAGCACCCGGCGCACCAGGGTCCAAACCAGTACGGCGGCCACCAGGGCGCTGATGAACAACCAGCGGTGTTCGGCGCTGAACGCGCTGGCCATGGCGTCGGCGGCCTCTGCGCGCAGGTCGCGCAGGCGGGCCACATCGTCATCGGTGGGGCGGATCAGGCTCGACCAGAACGCCGGGCTCAGCGGGCTGGCGGCGCGGCTGGTGATCTGCGAGTTGAACAGGCTGCGGCGCAGGTTGACGATCTGCGTGGACAGGTCACGGGCCGACTGGGCCAGCGCGGTGGTGTCCTTCTGCTCGGCAAGCACCGCGTTCTTCTGATCGGTCAGTTGCTTGCGCTGGCGGGTCAGGCTCTGGGCCTCTTCCGGCATCGGCGGGCCGAGCACGTTGAGCTGGTCGTCCAGGCGCTGCACATCGGCGGTACGCGCGGTGACCAGCACATCAGCCTGGCGCTGCACCTGCAGGGCCGACTGGCGCAACTGCGCGAGCAGGTCATCGTTGGCGTTGCTGGTGACGCCCTGGCGGATCTGGTCGAGCCGTTCGCTCAACTCTTCCAGGCCAGCGTTCTCGTCCAGCACCTGCTGCTCGGCCACGGCCAGCCGCGACACCGGGGTGACGGGGGCAGCCCAGGCGGGTACGGCCACCCACAGTAGCAGGGCCAAAATCCCCACATAGAATCGGTCAAGGCTGACACGCCTCATCGAATGTTCCTCTATACAACTCGACAGGGCGTGAATTCTACGCGGTCCGGCCGCTCAGGAGGGTGCCGTTTCTCGGGCCAGCAACTGGCGTTTGCGCTCCACCCCCCAACGGTAACCGCTGAGATCGCCATCGCGGCGCACTACGCGGTGGCAGGGGATGGCCACCGCAATCGTGTTGGCCGCGCAGGCCTGGGCCACGGCGCGCACGGCCTTGGGCGCGCCGATGCGCTCGGCGATGTCGGTGTAGCTGACCCGGCTGCCCGCCGGCACTTCGCGCAAGGCCTGCCAGACCCGCTCCTGGAACGCCGTACCCTGCACATCCAATGGCAGCGCCAGGCCCAGCGCCGGCGCTTCGACAAAACCGATCACCTCGGCGACCAGGCGCTCGAAGGCGTCATCCCCACCGATCAGCTGGGCTTTGGGGAATTTGTCCTGCAGGTCCTGGAGCAGCGGCTCGGGTTCATCGCCCAGCAGGATCGCGCAGATACCGCGCTCGCTCTGCGCCACCAGGATCGCCCCGAGTGAACACTGGGCGAGCGCAAAGCGGATGGTCGCGCCCTGCCCGCCGGCCCGGTACTCACGGGGGTGCATCCCTAAGCGCTCGGCGGCACTTTCATAGAAGCGGCTGTTGGAGTTGTAGCCGGCGTCATAGATGGCCTCTGTGACACTAGCGGCCGCCTCCAGCCCTTCGCGCAGGCGCCGGGCGCGGAAGGCCGAGGCATAGGCCTTGGGAGTAAGGCCGGTTTCGGCCTTGAACAGGCGGTGCAGGTGGAAGGGGCTGAGGCTCAGCTCGGCGCCCAGTTGGTCGAGGTTGGGTGCCGTGTCGCTGGCTTCGATCAGGCGGCAGGCGCGGGCCACCACTTCGCTGCGGCGTACCGCGTGGGTGCCACCCGCACAACGTTTGCAGGCACGGTAACCGGCCGCCTCGGCTTGCTGGGCGTCAATGAAGAACTCGACGTTCTCGCGTTTGGCCAGGCGCGACGAGCAGGCCGGCTGGCAGTACACGCCAGTGGTGCGCACGGCGTAGACGAAGTGGCCGGTGGCGGCACTGTCGCGGGTTTGCACGGCGTGCCAGCGCTCGGCGTCGGTGGTGTAGCTGGGGACGAGGGTCATGGCGTCGCTCCTTTGATTCGCTGCAGTTACCTTGCCTGGACAGGCAGAACGCCGAACTCCGATTCTTGCGGTGATTACACCGGCCCCATCGCGGGGCAAGCCCGCTCCCACGTGGATCGAGATCTGGCGTGGGAGCGGGCTTGCCCCGCGATGAGTCATGCGCGCCACAGATACCAAGCCGCCACCGTCCGGTACGGGCTCCACGCTTCCCCCAGCGCCCGCATCCGCGCAGGCGTCGGCGCCTTCTCCAAGCCCTTCATCCGCCGATACCCCTCGCGCACGCCAAAGTCATCCACCGGCAGGATATCCGAACGTTCCAGGCTGTAGATCAGCAGCATCTCCACCGTCCAGCGCCCCACGCCGCGCAGCGTCACCAGGCGCTCGATCAGTGCATCATCGGCCAGGGTCAGCGCTTCGTCGCGGCTGGGCACGATGCCGTCCAGGCTGGCCTGGGCAATGCCCTGCAGGGTCGCGGTCTTGCTGGCGGAAAACCCACAGGCGCGCATCGCCTCCGGCGTGACCCGTAGCAA
This sequence comes from Pseudomonas sp. EMN2, assembly GCF_009650555.1. Taxonomy (NCBI): domain Bacteria; kingdom Pseudomonadati; phylum Pseudomonadota; class Gammaproteobacteria; order Pseudomonadales; family Pseudomonadaceae; genus Pseudomonas; species Pseudomonas sp. EMN2. The sequence goes on along the minus strand of NZ_VZZR01000082.1, from coordinate 19,390 downwards.
TTGCTCGGGCGCTGGAAAGCGCTGCCCGGGAAACAGCGCCAGCAATCGCCCAAGAATCGCCTCCGCCGCCCGCGCATGCAGCTGCTGGTAGGCAATGGCCCGCACCAGCGCTTCATAGGGTTCACGCCCCGGGGTGGCGGCATGCAGGCAAGGGCCGGTTGCGGCAATATGCCGCGCCCAGTCCGGGTCCTGCCCGGCCAGAAACTCGGCGGCGGCCGTGAAGGCACGGGGCGTAAGGTCTGCAAGGATCATCAAGGGGCTCGAACAGGCTGAAAGACTTCAGCCTAGCGCAACCGTTCATCGGCGAAACGCTCAATCTTGCGCATTGAATCCTTGGCATACCATTGATCTGGCCTCGCTGCCCCGCATAGAATTGAGAACAATTCACAATCACATTAACCGGGCAAGGCTCTCCAGACGATGCAGATCCCTGACACGCTGCAACCGGCCGAAGTCGATCTGCTCTATCGTACCCACCACAGCTGGTTGCGCGGCTGGCTCAGCGCCCGCACCGGTTGCCGGGACAACGCCGCCGACCTCGCCCAGGACACCTTCGTGCGCCTGCTCAAGGCACGCCAGGTTTCACCGCTGAAAGCGCCGCGTGCCTACCTGAGCAGCATTGCCCGTGGCCTGATGATCGACCAGTTCCGCCGCCGCGCCCTGGAAAAGGCCTACCTCGAAAGCCTGGCCAACCTGCCGGAGCTGGAGGCGCCCAGCGAAGAACAGCGCCTGGTCATCCTCGACACCCTCGAACGCCTCGACAGCGCCCTGCAGAGCCTCAAACCCCGCGCGCGCCAGGCCTTCCTCATGGCCCAGCTCGACGGCCTGCCCCTGGCCCAGATCGCCTTGCGCCTGGACGTGTCACGGGCAACGGTCGAGCGCGACCTGGCCAAGGCCTTGGGCGTCTGCTATCGGTTGCGCTATGCCGACCTCTGACCAGCAACCCACCCAGGCCCAGGTCGACCAGGCCATCGACTGGCTGGTGAAGCTGCGCTACGACAGCCCCGGCCAGCGAACCAAGCAACAGTTCCAGCTGTGGCTGGCCAGCCACCCGCAACATGCCGAGGCCTGGCAACGGGTCAGCGAACTGAGTGACGAACTGGCCAGCCTGCCGGGGGAGTTGAGCCGTCGCACCCTGGAGGGCAGCGAGCGTCAACGCATGAACCGTCGTGACCACCTCAAGCTGCTGTCGGTACTGGCGCTGGGTGGCACGCTTGGCTGGGCGGCGCGCGAGCCGTTGGGGATACCGGCACTGCTGGCCGACAGCCGCACCGCCACAGGTGAGCGCCGCGAGCTGCAGGGCAGTGACGGCAGCCGCATCCGCCTCAACACCGCCAGCGCCATCGACCTGCGCTACAGCGCCGAGCTGCGCCAGCTGACCCTGGTACGTGGCGAGGTCAGCCTGGACAGCAATGGCAGCGACAATCGCCCGTTCCGCATCGCCACCCCCATCGCCACCCTGGCCACCCAGGGCGGCCAACTGCTGCTGCGCGAGAACGCCCAGGGCCTGCTGCTGGCCGTAAGGCGGGGCGAGGTGACGCTGTTCCCCGCCTCTGCCGCAGCCCATCAGGTCAAGCCCGGCGAGGTGGTGCAGGTGCTGGCGGCGGGCAGCTATCAACCGGCCACGCTGCACGCTGACCCGTGGGGCTGGACCGATGGCGTGCTCAGCGTGCAGCAGATGCCACTGGGCGAGTTCGTCGACGAGCTGTCGCGCTACCGCCCGGGCCTGCTGCGCTGCGCGCCGGCGGTGGCCGGGTTGAAGGTGTCCGGTACCTACCAGTTGGCCGATACCGACCAGATCCTGCTGCTGATCGCGCGCAACCTGCCGGTGCGCATCGACTACCGCACGCGTTACTGGGTGAGCATCGATGCCGCGTGAAAAAATCGTGAAAATAAATGAGGTGAAATCTCATTCTCGTCCGGCCTGAAGGAACAAAGCCCGCAAAGTGGTCTTCACAACCTTCAGGAGCGCTTCATGATTCGCCCGTGTGCCCCCCGCAACGACACCCTGCGCAACGCCATACGCGGCGCCGCCTTCGGCCTTGGCCTGGCCACCGTCGGCCTGCTGCCGGCACAGGCCAGCGCCGCGCCGGCAAGCCAGAGCCAACAACGCGACTGGAACATCCCGGCCGGCCCGCTGGCCGTCGCGCTGGACCAGATGGCGCGCCAGGGCGGGCTGAACCTGTCGTTCGACGCCGACAGCCTGAAGGGCAGGACCACCAACGGCGTGCGCGGCCACTATGACAATGCCCAGGCCCTGCAGATCCTGCTGCATGGCAGTGACGTACAGGTGCAGCAGCAAAGCGAGCAGAGCTTCTTGCTGATCCCTGCACTGGACGCCGGTGATGCCTTGCAGTTGGGCGCCACCAGCATCTCCAGCAACCGCCTGGGTGAAACCACCGAGCACAGCGGCTCCTACACCACCGGCGCGGTGACCATCGGCAAGGCCCCACAGAGCATCCGCCACACCCCGCAGTCGGTCACCGTGGTCACCCGCCAGCGTATCGACGACCAGAACATCACCAACCTCACCAATCTGCTGGAGCAGACCCCGGGCGTGGTGGTCAACCTCACCGACAGCGAGCGGGTGCAGTACTTCGCCCGTGGCTACGCGATCGACGCCATCCAGTACGACGGCGCCACCGTGGTGCAGAGCAGCGGCGGTGGTTCGTTCATCCAGAGCGACTCGGCGATCATCGACCGCGCCGAGATCCTGCGGGGCGCCACCGGCATGCTGCGTGGCGCCGGCAACCCGTCGGGCACCGTCAACCTGGTGCGCAAGCGCCCCACCTACGAATTCCAGGGCGAAGGCAGCGTCACCCTCGGCACCTGGGATGCCCAGCGCTACGTCGCCGATATCTCCGGACCGCTGACCGAGACCGGCAACGTGCGTGGCCGGGTGATCGCGGTGCATGACGAGAAGGACCACTTCCAGCAGTCGCGCCAGGAGCGCAAGGACGTGCTGTACGGGGTGATGGCGTTCGACCTCAATGACAGCACCACCCTGACCACCGGCCTGGAATGGACCCAGCTCGACGCCACGGGCGCCTGGGGCAACCTGCCCGCCGACTACGACGGCTCGCCATTGCCGTTCGGCCGCAGCACCTACCTGGGCGCCGACTGGAACCGTTGGAACCGCAGCAACCTGCAGACGTTCGCCGAGCTCGAGCACCGCTTCGACAACGACTGGTCCCTCAAGCTGATGGCCCAGCGCACCCACTTCGAACTGGACGACAACGGCTTCAAGCAGACCTACTTCACCCGCGCCACCGGCGCCGCCAACCCCGGCCGCAACCCCTACCTGATGAACTATCAGGTTACCGAGGGTGATGGCGGCGAGAGCCTGCAGAACAACCTCAGCGCCACGCTCAACGGCCCGTTCGACCTGCTCGGCCGCAGCCACGAGCTGATGCTCGGCGTGGAGCGCATCCGCAACGACTCCTATGCCTCGGCCACCAACAATGTGCAGTCGGGCGTGTTCGACATCCGCACCTGGGACCCGAAGACCAGCCTGGCCAACCCGAACATCAACATCACCGCCCACCCGGTGCGCACCCGCACCACCCAGGAAGGGGCCTACGCCACCTGGCGCATCTCCCTGGCCGATCCGCTCACCGCGATCATCGGCGCGCGCGCCAACTGGTATGACTACGAGCAGGAAAACAACACCAAGGCCAATGGCAAATTCAGCGTCGACAACGAGATCGTGCCGTACGCCGCGCTGATCTACGACCTGAACGACAACTTCAGCACCTACGCCAGCTACACCGAGATCTTCAACCCGCAGACCAACACCGACGCCGCAGGCTCGGTGCTTGAACCGGTGACCGGCGAAGCCTACGAGACCGGGATCAAGGGCGAGTTCTACGACGGGCGCCTGAACACCTCGCTGGCGTTCTTCCGCATCTATCAGGTGGGCAACGCGCTGGACGACATCAGCGGCCCCAACCCGTGCCTGCCCAACTACACCAGCGGCTACTGCAAGGTGGCCGCGGGCAAGAACCGCAGCCAGGGCTTCGAGCTGGAGATCTCCGGCGAAGTGCTGCCAGGCTGGAACCTCAGCGGTGGCTACACCTACAACACCACCGAATACCTGAAGGACACCACGGGCAACAACGGCAACCCGATCCGCACCACCGACCCCAAGCGCCTGTTGCGCCTGTTCACCAGCTACCGCCTGCCGGGCGAGTTGCAGGCCTGGACCGTGGGTGGCGGGGTGCAGGCGCAAAGCGACATCTACAACCGCAGCGGCACCGCCGAGGCCACGCAGTCGGGCTATGCGGTGTACAACGCGATGGTCAACTACCGCTTCAACGACAACTATTCGCTGCAGTTGAACGCCAATAACCTGTTCGACAAGAAGTACTACCGCCAGGTGGCACCGACGCCGACCGGGTATTACTGGGGCGATCCGCGCAATGTGTCGGTGACCCTGCGCGGGACGTTCTGACCTGACCATCGCGGGGCCAGCCCGCTCCCACGCTCTACAGTGCCCGTGGGAGCGGCGGTGCGCCGATGCGACTTGCCCCGCGATGGCCGGGGGATCAGTCCGCCACTGTCTCCAGCCGCCCCACCCGCCGATACGCCTGCCGGGCAAAACACACGAACAACCCGGCCATCAGCGCCAGCGCCATTGGCAACCCATGGGGCGCCACATCCATCGCCGCGCCACTGACCAGCGGCCCGACCAGGCTACCCACGCCCCACAACAAGCCGACACTGGCATTGGCCGTGACCAGGTCCTGGCCTTTGAAGCGCTGCCCGATCAGCACCAGCGCCAAGGTATAGATACCCCCCGCCACGGCGCCCAGTACCACCAGCAGCGGCCACAGCAGCCAGGTCATCTGCAGCAGCCACGGCAGGCCGATGCCGATACTCATCGCCACCACCCCGCACACCAGGTGCAGCCCGGTACGCTCGACCCGGTCGGCCAGCCAGCCCAGCGGCAACTGGAAAACCATGTCGCCGGCGAACACCACGGTCACCATCAGTGCCGCCACGCCCACGGCAAAACCATGGCTGGTGGCATACACCGGCAGCAACGACAGCACCACGGCATCGAAGAACGAGAAGAACAGCACCGCCACGCACAGCGCCGGGGCGACGCGGAAGAAGCCGGCCAGGCCGAAGCTCTTGTCGTCTTCCTCGTGCTCGACATGATCGTTGGGCACGGTGAACAGGATGCACAGCAGGGCCAGGCCATAACAGGCGGTGACGATGTAGGTGAGCCACGGGCTGTCGGCGCCGAGCAACGCCAGCAGGGCCGGCCCCAGCACCTGGAAGCCGGTGAAGCTGGTGGCGTACAGGGCCATGATCTTGCCGCGGTTGTGGTCCGGGCACAGCTCGTTGACCCACGACTCACCGAGGATGATCGCGATACCCATGCCGATGCCCAGGCCCAGGCGCAGCAGCGCCAGCCACAGCATCGAGTCGAAGGCCCATTCCAGCAGGGCGATGCTCAGGGTGCACAGGCTGAAGCTGAGCAGGTAGATGGTGCGCCGGGTCAGGTGCTTGCAGCAGGCATCGACCATGAACGCCGAGAGCATCATGCCCGCCGCGGGAATCGCCGAAATGATGCCGATCTCCAGGGTTCCCGCCCCGGCCTCGTGCAGGCGCAACGACACCAGCGGCAGGCTCGCCCCAAGGCTGAAACCCACCACCGACACGGCGAACAACAGGCCCGCCAACAAACGCATGTTCATGTACCACTCCTTGCCCACCGGCGCGCAGGGGTACTGGCCCTGACCGGCAGTTGAATCCACTGAAAAATGATCGAACGCAAACGCCCGCCGTCACGCCGGGTAAGGCGCGCAACGCAGGGGCGTGAATCAGTTCAGGGCAAGGTGTGGCGAGAAGGTGAAGGCAAACAGCACGCTGCGCCGACGCTTGAGCACCGTGTCGCTCGGCCACGCGCGGCGCGCTGTCGGGGCGACAGGCTGGCGGGGGGAGCTGGAGACATCGGTACGGCGCATCACGTCAACTACGCAGGGATATGAAAGGAGGCGGCACTCTAGGCCAGAGGTAGACGTTCCGTCAATCGCGGGGCAAGCCCGCTCCCACGCCGGGAGTCGATCGTCGTGGGAGCGGCGGTGCGCCGATGCGACTTGCCCCGCGATGGCACTCAGCGCTTGCCGGTAGACGGCAGGAACACCGCCAACAACCCGAACAACGGCAAGTACGAGCACACCCCGTACACATACTCGATGCCACGCAAGTCAGCCACATACCCCAGCAGCGCCGCGCCGATGCCGCCGAAGCCGAACATCAAGCCGAAGAAGATCCCGGCGATCATCCCCACATTGCCCGGCACCAGCTCCTGGGCATACACCACGATGGCCGAGAACGCCGAAGCGAGGATGAAGCCGATCACCACACTGAGCACGGTGGTCCAGAACAGGTCGGCATAGGGCAGCGCCAGGGTGAACGGCGCCACGCCCAGGATCGAGAACCAGATCACCGCCTTGCGCCCGATGCGGTCGCCGATCGGCCCGCCGAAGAAGGTGCCGGCGGCCACCGCGCCAAGGAACAGGAACAGGTGCAGCTGGGAGCTGGCCACCGAAAGCTGGAACTTCTCGATCAGGTAGAAGGTGAAGTAGCTGGTGAAGCTGGCCATGTAGAAGTACTTGGAGAACACCAGCAGGCCCAGCACCAGCAGCGCCATCATCACCCGCTGGCGCGAGATACCGTGGGTGGCCTGCACCACCTTGCGCGCCTTGGCCTGGTTGAGGTGCTCCTTGTACCAGCGGCGCAGCATCAGGGTGACGGCGAAGAACAGCAACCCGGCAACGCCGAACCAGGCCACGTGGCTCTGGCCGAACGGGATGACGATGGCCGCCGCCAGCAGCGGGCCGAACGCGGAACCGGCGTTGCCGCCGACCTGGAAGGTCGATTGCGCCAGGCCGAAACGTCCACCCGAGGCCAGCCGGGCAATACGTGAGGTTTCCGGGTGGAAGGTCGACGAGCCGATACCCACCAGCGCCGAGGCCAGCAGGATCATCGGGAAGCTGCCGACAAATGCCAGCATGACGATACCCACCAAGGTGCACAGGGTGCCCAGGGGCAGCAGGTTCGGCGTCGGCCGCTTGTCGGTGAAGAAGCCCACCCAGGGCTGCAGCAGCGAAGCGGTGACCTGGAAGGTCAGGGTGATCAGGCCGATCTGGGCGAAGCTCAGGTTGTAGTTGGCCTTGAGCATCGGGTAGATCGCCGGTAGCACCGACTGAATAAGGTCGTTGATCAGGTGCGCCAGGGCGCAGAAGGTGATGATGCGCATCACCAGCGGGCTGGCCTGGCTGGCCGTGCTGCTGGCGCTGGCGGTTTGGGTGCTGCTGGTGGCCATGGGCTGGATGTCCGTGCGCAGGATGGGATCCGATTATCATGAAACAAATAGATACGAAGCTACCTTTTTATTTTTTATCGAGGCGCTTCCTGACGTAACGTACTTGTAAATGGTTCTCAATATATTTAGCATCCTCAGGCCTCACCTCCCGTAAACGCTGGGCCAAACCGCCCTGCCCTTGCGAGTAGCACCCTCCCATGAGCCCGATGCCCGCCTTGCAGCCACAGCCCGACCCCGAGCAGGAAGCCTTGGACTGGTTCTCGCGCCTGCGCCAGCCCGGCTGCGACGACACCCTGAGTCAAGCCTTCGCCCACTGGTGCCAGGACCCACTCAACGCCCGGGCCTATGCCCAGCTCGAAGCTTACTGGCAACAATTGCAGGTGCCGGCTGCCCGGCCACGGCCGCGGGTCGCCAAGGCCCGCCGCAGCCGCAGCGGCTTGTATCTGGGGTTGATGTTCCTGATGCTGCTGGCAGCGCTGGCGTGGCTCTTCTGGCCACACATGCAGCGGCTGGCCAGCGAACTGCACACCGGCAGCGGCGAACGGCGCAGCGTGCGCCTGGCCGATGGCTCGACCCTGCACCTGGACAGCGCCAGCGCGATCAACGTCGACTTGCGCGAGCGCACCCGCCGACTCCACCTGGTGCAGGGCCAGATATCCCTGGAAGTGATGCTCGATGGCCGAGCCCTGGAAGTGCAGGTGGACGATGCACGTATCCAGGTGTTCGGCACCCGCCTGCAGATTACCCGCTACAGCGACCATGACGAACTGCTGGTATTGACTGGCAAGGCCGCCGTCCTGCAAGGTGGCGACCAGCGCATGGTCAGTGTCGGGGAGCGGGTGACCTTCACCGACAGCCACATCGACCCGGTGGAAAAGATCGACAACAAAACCGCCGATGCCTGGCGCAGTGGCCGTTTACAGGTCAACCAAAGGCCCCTGGTCGAGGTACTGGAACGTTTGGCGGCTTATCAGGGGCAACGTGTGTGGCTACTGAATGAAGAAGCCGGTCATCGACGTGTCAGTGGCGATTTCGACCTCGATCACCCGGCACAAAGCCTGGAGCGCCTCGCTAGTGACCAGCAGCTGCACCTGTACAACGTGCTTGGCCAAGGGCTGATCGTCCGTTGAAGCGCGCTTCCCGGCTAAGTTTTTGAAAGGTTGGCAATTTTTTTAAAAACGTTGTTGACAGGATTGCGATTCGAGCTAATAATGCGCGCCAAGTTGGCTACATAGCTCAGTTGGTTAGAGCATAGCATTCATAATGCTGGGGTCCGGGGTTCAAGTCCCTGTGTAGCCACCACCTTCTAAAAGGGCTTATCGAAAGATAAGCCCTTTTTCTTTGCCTGCGAAAAAGCCTACTTCACCCCCGCCACCGCAACGGTCAGGCCCAGGCCGATCAGAGCCACACCAATGACCCGATCCACGATGCGCTGACGCTCGATCATGGCGGCGCGCAGGCCTGCACTCGAGAAGAACACCGCCACCAGGCTGAACCACAACCAATGGGCGAACGACATGAACGCACCATAGGCGAAGTCCAGCACCAGCGAGCTGCCCGGCTGGACCACCTGCGTATAAGCGCTGACCACGAAGAGCATGGTCTTGGGGTTGAGCGCATTGGTCGCAAAACCTGTACGCAACGCTTTCAGGGTGCCTGCATCCTTGCCTCCCACCGTGCCGTCGAGGCGGATGCGCGTGGTGTTGGTCAACGACTTGTAGCCCAGGTACACCAGATAGCCCGCCCCCATCAGCTTCATCGCCAGGAACAGGGTTGGGCTCTGGCTGATGATCACGGCGATGCCGAAGACGGTGTACAGCACGTGCACCTGCACACCTAGGGCGATGCCCACGGCTGCGGCCAGGCCGGCCTTGCGGCCCTGTGCATAACTGCAGCGGGTGACCATGGCGAAGTCGGCGCCGGGGCTGATGACGGCCAGCACGGTGAACAGGGCGATGGCGATGAGTTCGTTCACTAACAGGTATCCTCGATGAAAATTCACGGAAGACAGGATTATCCCGTTGCCTTGAGCGAGTAAAAATCGATTTAAAGTGACGCTGATCTGCTAGTTTTACTCACCTATTTGCATTGCATCGACCGGCGCCATCGCGGGGCAAGCCCGCTCCCACAAAGTGCCTCGTGCAGCATTTGTGGGAGCGGGCTTGCCCCGCGATAGGCCGGAACAGGACAGCCCATGAAACTGCCCCCACTCACCGCCTTTCGATACTTCGACATCGCCGCCCGCACCGAAAGCTTCGTGCGCGCCGCCGAGCACCTGCACGTCACCCATGGCGCCGTCAGCCGACAGGTGCGCCTGCTCGAGGAAAGCCTCGGCGTTGAGCTGTTCGAACGGCGCAACAGGGCGATCTTCCTCACCCGCGCCGGGCGCGAACTGCACGGCACCACCCAGGCGATCTTCGAGCAACTGGAAGGCGCCGTGCAGCGCCTGCACCAGCCAGCCCACGACAACGTCCTGGTGGTGTCCTGCGAGCCGACCATCGCCATGCGCTGGCTGATCCCGCGCCTGCCGCGTTTTCACGCCGCTCATCCCGACCTGCAACTGCACCTGGTGGCCGCTGGCGGCGCAGTGGACTTTGCCCGCAGCGGCGTGGACCTGGCGCTCAGGCGTGACGATTTCCACTGGGACCGCCATTTGCATAGCCTGAAGATCTGCGACGAATGGATCGGCCCGGTCGGCGCGCCCGGCCGCAGTAGTTCGCGCCTGCTACACAGCGCCACCCGCCCCAGCGCCTGGCCGGACTGGCTACGCCTGAGCGGCCAGGGCATCACGCAGCAGCAGCGCAGTGAGTTCGAGCACTTCTACCTGTCGATCCAGGCCGCCACCGCCGGGCTGGGGCTGGCCATGGCATCGGCACTGATGGTCCGCGATGAGCTGGACAGCGGCCAGCTACAGGCGCCCTTCGGCTTTCTGCGCGACGGCTCCAGCTACCACCTGCTCAGCCCCCATCCCCTGGACGATGGCAGCAAGCGCCAACGCTTCGCGCACTGGGTCAGTGGTGAATGCCGGGCATGCCTGGCTCATCTGGGTTTGGCACAGAACGACGAACCGGCACCGCCATCGCCACCCCAGGTGCGGTAGCCGGCGGTATCGATATGAATGCGCCCTGACGGATAACGACCCAGCCCCATGCTCCAGGCCTGGCCGTGCTGTTGCCAGAAGCTGCACAGCGGATTGGGGTCGGCCCAGGCCGGCAGCAGCAGGTCGACGGCGAAGGCGCGCATATGGGCACTGCTCGGCGCACCGCCGGCACAGGCATTGAGGCTCGGATCGCGGTAGGCCGAGACCACCTCGAACTGGCGCAGGATGCCCTGCTCGCCCAGTAGCTTGATCAATGACAATGTCGAACGCACCGCCGGCCAGTGGCTGGCCGGCGGCACCGCGAACGGCGAGGCGCGGCACTGGCGCCAGTCCGATGCCGAGCGCAGTAGCTGATGGATCGGCACCACCCCGTACAACCGTGCGTCCACCAGCATTTCCCGGAACCTGCGGTTTTCGTGATCCCCCGCCCACTGGGCGAACATCCACACATCGCGCTCGTCGGCCACCGCCTGCGCCGCACCGAGCAAGCCAATGGCCAGTAGCCAGGTTCTGCCGCTTTTCATTGCCCCACCTCTTCATCCACCATGGGCGCGGCCTCCGTCCTGGCGGCCACTGACAAGGAGTTAAGCATGCACAAGATTGCTTTATCGGGCCTGGCCGCCCTCGCCTTCAACGGGCTGGCCATGGCCGACGCGCAGATCGACCTGGGCGACGCCCAGCGGGTCACCCGACTGTTCGCCTACCCCAACAACTGCCACGTGATCTGCTACCGCGACTGGAGCCTGGAAAAGACTGTCGAGCACTACCTCTCCCAGAGCGTACAACGCGATGGTTATGCCAACGCCAAGGTGCAAGTGACCCGCGACAACGACAGATTGCATGCCCACATCACGGATGTGCCCGCCCACTACACCGAGCCATTGCGCAAACTGCTCGACAGCGGCGACCTGGCCTACCAGGGCGCCACCCGCCTCAACCAGAACGCCGGCTGGGACTACAGCTGGTATCTGTTCCTGCCGCTGGGCATGGCCCTGGAGAACCGCCGCAGCATCGAGCTGCTGCACTTCCCGCCGGACTATTCGCTGACCCGCTACCAGGATTACCTCAAGTCCAATACCACCGACCGCTGGGCCGAGCTACTGACCTACAACGGCATCGAGCCCAGCCAGACCCCGGCCTACCAGACCATCGTCGATATCGCGCCGATCGCCGCGCCGTCGGATGCCGGCAAGGCCCTTGAAGGGGTCTACGGCTACTTCAACGATTACCAGGTGAACATGGTCAAGCAGATGACCGTCACCCATGCCGGCCAGGCGCTGCCGATGGTCGCCTTTGGCGCGCCGGTACGCGCCTGGATCCAGCAGCAGTACGGGCCGAAAGTGAACGTGCTGGGCCTGGTCAGCATCACCCCCGAAGCCGGTGGCACCAAGGTGCCCGTACTGGGCGCCAACCACCCCAGCGCCATCTGGTACGCCGCCGACCCGAAAAGCTACGACGGCGACCAGGACAAGGCCGACGCCGCCGGCCTGAAGATGATGGGCCAGGACCTCTCCGCCGCCTGCTGGCAAGCCGGCATGGGCCGCAACCCGCAGGCCGACGCCAAGCTCACCCTGGATGCCTGCTCCACCAAGTGGCAGGTGACCCAGAAGAAGCAGACCTGCGAGCTGTTCTACCGCACCATCCGCAACATGACGCCGGAGCAGGCAGCGGCCAAGTGCAATACCGGCGCGGTGACGCGCAGCTTGCGGGATTTGCGTAAACCTTTGGAAACGAATGGGGTGGATTCGGCGCTTTGATGCCTCTCTGGCACACGACATAATCCGTCCTGCGCACAGCCCGGCAATGACTCGCTTCATTGGCTCTTGGGGTGAAGAAACCGGCCCTATGCCGGTTTCTTCGTTTTTGCAAACGACAGGAAGTCGGTCATGCACAAAACGCCCACCCAATTGGGAGACGAAAGCCTCGCTGAGGCGTTCGGCAGGTTGCTGAATCAGGCAGTCGCCTTGCAGGAAGCAGGCGCTTCTGTGCATCAAGCGCAGCAGGCAGCCGAGTTCACCTACCTGCTGACCAAGAAGCAACTCGACCGCATTCGTCGTATCTGCAAACAAATGAGCTGGCCGACGCCACAGTGCCGAGGTATTCGCATCGATCTGCAAGCCATCGCGCATCCTTTGCACGCGAGAGGAACGAAGGATCGATGCACAGCGCAGGAGACGCTGCAGATCCTGGTCAGCGCCTATAGCGCCTACAGCCAGGTCGGGCTCAACAAGCCCAAGCATGCCCAAGGCATCCTGTTCAACACGGGCCGCAAGGTGAAGATCGGCACAGGTAGCTACTACGCCGTGGCCGTCGTGAAAGTCTGTAGCGAGGGAGGTAAAACGTACTTGGCCCCCGTCACGGCGTATCACGCGACGGAGGCCAAGATTCGAAAGATTTCATGACTACGGAGGAAGGACGGCCTCGAAGGCAAGTCTTCCGCACTGAAGCGGAACAACCCATGCGCCTGCGAATTCCCTTCATATGACCCTGGCTGCCAAGGCCTACGCAGCACCGCCGACAAATTTTCTGCTGTCTTCGTAGTCGGGGTTCATCCTATGTGCGGTCAGCCCGTTTTGCAAACCCGCCTGACGGGCTACACGCCAGTCAGTCTTCCAGCAGCGTACAGGCCATCACCAACGCATCTTCCCGCCCACCCGCCACCGGGTAGTAATCGCGCCGCCGCCCGATTTCATTGAAGCCGTAACGCTCATACAGCCGGTAGGCCGACTGGTTGCTGGCACGCACTTCAAGGAAGCACTCACGGCCATTGAGCTGGTAGGCCCGCGCCATCAGGTGCTCGAGCAGGCGCAGGCCCATGCCACGGCCCTGGCTCTCTGGCTTGACGGTGATATTGAGCAGGTGCGCCTCGTCGATGATCACGTTGATCACGCCATGGCCGATCTGCTGCTGGCCATCGAACATCAGCCACACTTCGTACGACTTCAGCGCATCCTGGAAGATGCCGCGGGTCCAGGGGTGGCTGAAGGCTGCGTATTCGATCTTCAGCACGGCATCCAGATCCGCCTCGGTCATCGGGCGGAAGCTGATCGACTCACTCATTCAACGCTCTTCCAGCGCGCCATCAGCTGGCGCATGGCTTTCCAGACGTCCGCCTTGCGCTGCGGCTCGTCCATCAACAGTTCAAGGCCGGGCAAGGCCCAGGCATCGCCGAGCAGGTCGACCTTGAGTTCTTGGTAATAGGCCTCGGCGTCGGCCTGGCCGGCAAAACGAATGGCCGGCAGGCCGATCAGCCACAGGCAGGTGCTGGGCGCCTCTTCCAGGCGTGCGGCGATGAAGCCCTGGACGAAGTCCCGGGCGGCGTCCGGCCCTTGGTCCATGTTGCCGCGCATCAGCAGTGGCCAGCGCACCGGCTCGCCGATGATCTGCGGGGCGTCCGGCAGGCCGGCGGCGCGCAGCATGTCCTTGAGCAGCAGGTACGACGGGTCGCGGCTCTGGAACGGCTGGCCGGTGGCCAGCTCCACCAGCAGCAGGCAGCTGCCGGCGCGCAGCAGTTGCAGGGCAAAGCGCGGTGGTGGCACCGGGGCGGGACGCGTCGCGGGGGCCTCTACCTCGGCTTCGACCGGCTTGGCGACCGGTTTCGGCGTGTTGCCAGGGCGCGGAATCTCGATTTTCGGCCGCTCTGCGCGCGGCTGGGGCGCCGCCGGCGCTTCCCGGGGCGCGGGTGCCGACGGACGCACCTCGAAGTCGATGTCCTCGACCGGCGCCACCGGCAACAGCAGTTCCGGCCGTGAAGGTGCGGCGAACGGCAGTTCGGCGCGCGGCAGCCAATGCACCACTTGCATGGCGGAAAGGTAGGCGCGGCGGCGGGGTTCGGTCAGCAAGGCTCGGGGGTCCGGGGTTCGAAACGTCGCACATTCTAACGTTGTTGACCGGGCTGTGCTGCAACTGGTCGGCGGATTTTTGTCAGCTGTGACGGCCCTTCGCGGGGCAAGCCCGCTCCCACGGTATCGCGGGGCCCCGCGAAAAGGCCAGTGAATACCCTACAGGATCCAAGGTTATCCCCCATTACAGACCAAGGGGTGAAATCCTCCCCCCTGGATGAAGTACAATCGCCCCCTTTTTACTTGGCAACGAGTAGACGCCAATGATCGAACCCAAGCGCGTCCTGCGCGCCCTAGCCGAACACTGGGCCTTGATCGAGCCGCTGTGCGAGCGCTTCGACCAAGGCACCCTGAGCCTGATCGAACTGCGCCAGCAGTTGGCCCGCCAACAGGTGGAAAGCACGCCGCAGGACATCACCCAGCTGCTCGACGTGTGGATCCGCCTGGACATCCTGGTCCCGGTAGCCAAGAGCCCGAACCGTTTCGAGCTCAACGCGCAGATCCACGACTTCCTCGCCTACCTGCGCCGCGAACACCGGCTGGGCCTGTGCCTGGAGATCGAAGCCTACCTGCGCCACCTCGAGCGCCTGGCCGGGCATATCCAGGACGCCTTCGACAACCGCGACAGCGACGACCTGGCGCGCCAGCTGCGCTTGCTCGACATGCGCGTGCGCGACGTACTGAAGAAACTCGACAACGACGAGCAGGCACTGGTGGCCGTGGCCGAACGGGCCAAGACCAGCAACCGGCAGATCCCGCTGCGCCAGCGTTACGCCGAAGTGCTGGCGACCTGGGACGAGTACGTCGAGCCGATGATTCAGCTGGTCAACGCCGACGGCGCCTTCGAGCAGGGCGTGCGCAAGGTCGAGACCGTACTGCTGCGCCTGCTGGGCGAGCAGGCGCGCCTGGGCCACCTGGTCGACGACGACATGCTGCTGCGCACCCACGCGCGCATCCTCGAGATGCAGACCAGCGCCCAGCTCACCCTGCGCCACGCCCGCGAACTGCTGCTGCCGCTGCGCGAAGAAGCCCGCCGGCACAACGCCGTGACCCGTGGCGCCGCGCTGGCACTGTCGGTGATCCGCAAGAAGGGCATCGACGCCGTGCCGCAAGCGGCCATGCCGATGTTCACCCGCCCGCAGAGCACCTTCCTGGGCAGTGCCAGCCAGGTCGAAGCCTATGTCTATGCCCTGGCCCGTTTCGAGCCCAAGCCTGCGCGCTTCCCGAAAGCGCACAAGACCCAGAAGGGCCCGCTGCCCCGCGCCCCGCGCACGGTCAAGGAGATGCTCGAGCGCTGCGAGGACGCCCTGCCGCTGCCGGACCTGATGGTCTGGCTGCTGGAGCAGGAGCCCGAGGGCGCCACCGACGAACTGCTGTACTGGTTCTCGCGCCTGTCGCGCGAAAAGCGCTTCGCCCGCCAGCGCCTCGACCGCCAGGAATACATCACCCGCGAACACCTGGTCAGCCTGCGCTCCTTCGCCCTGACGTCCAGCCGCGAAAACCAGCCGGCCACCACGACCGAATCCACCGCGAGCCCCGCCCATGCATCTTGATCTTTCCGAACTGTCCCAGCTCGCACCGATCTTCCGCGAGCTGTTCAAGGGCTTCCACGTCAGCCGCCGCGACCCGGAGCTGTACGCCCAGCTGTCGAATTTCCAGGACCAGTACCGCACCCTGTTCAAGGCCCTCGGTTTCGAGCTGGTCTGCGACACCCGCGGTTTCTACTACTTCGTCCCCGAGCAGGCCGCCGCGCAGGTCAACAAGACCGCCCAGCGCCTGTCGCTGTTCACCTTCATCCTGGTCGAGCACCTGGCCGACCAGGGCCGTGACCCGATGGCCGTGCTCGACGGCGGCAGCATCGGCCGCGACGAATTGCCGTCGCTGCTGGACAAGTACCGCGACCTGTTCTTCCAGGCCGAAGTGCAGACCGTCGAAGAGCTGGAAGAGAAGATCCTGCGCCGCATGACCCAGCTCGGCTTCGCCCACGAAGAGGGTGGCATCTACCGCTTCCTGCCGCCGATGCACCGTTTCCTCGACGTGTGCCTGTCGGTGCAGCAGGACCGCGACCTCGCCGCTACCCTGCACAGCGACCTGCCACTGCCCATCCCCGTGCTGGTGGTGGAAGAGACGCCCGAAGAACTCAACCGCACCGACGACCCGCTCGACCTCACCCCGTTCGACGGCCAGGAAAGCGAAGAGGAGGCCCTGGCCCGGGCCATCCGCGAAGAGCAACAGGAGATTGACGCATGAGCCAGGAACGCTACGGCATCCGCCGCTTCGCACTGCTCAACACCGCCGGCTACAGCCTGGGCCTGTTCCCCCTGGAACACCCGCTGTCGGTCTATGGCGCCAACAACCTGGGTAAATCGGCGTCGATCAACGCCCTGCAGTTCCCGATCCTGGCGCGCATGTCGGACATGAGCTTCGGCAAGTACAGCCTGGAACAGTCGCGGCGTTTCTACTTCGCCAGCGACACCAGCTACATCCTCTGCGAGCTGAACCTGCCCCACGGCCCGCATGTGATCGGCGTGGTCGGCCGCGGCCCGGGCGGCGGCTTCGGCCACCAGTTCTTCGCCTACCAGGGCGAACTGGACCTGGCCCATTACCAGAAAGACGACACCTGCCTGCGCCAGAAAGAGCTGTTCACCAACCTCGAGCGCAACGGCCTGAAAGCCTACGAGCTCAAGCCGGACGAACTGCGCCGACTGTTGGTCGGCGGCCACACCTCGGTGCCGCTGGACCTCACCCTGATCCCGCTGCGCTCGACCAGCGAGCAGAGCCTGAAAACCTTCCGCGCGCTGTTCATCAACCTGCTGCACATGCGCGAGATCACCGCTGCCAAGCTCAAGCAGCTGTTCCTCGACGCCTTCGAACACAGCCTGCGCTCGGGCAGCGTCGACTACATCGCCGCCTGCGAAGAGGCCTTCCGCGACGTGCGCCGCATGGAGGGCGACTACAACGCCCTGGTGGCAGCCGGCCCATTGGTCGAGGCCCTGGCCGGCGGCGTGGCCCAGCGCGACATCCTGCGCGGCAAGCTGCACCGCATTTCGCCCCTGCTCGACAACCTGTTGGGCACCTGGCAGGAATACGCCATGGCGCGCAAGGAAGAGCTGGTCATCCAGTCCGAGCACTACCGTGGCGAGCAGGACCGCCTGCAGAACGACCAGCGCGGCGGCACCCAGGAGCTGATGCGCCTGGAGCGCGAAATCACCGGTATCCAGCGCTGGCTGGGTGAACTGTCGGTGCTCAAGCACCGCTTCGCCCTGGTGACCGACGTCAAGACCCTGGAACAGCAACTGCTGGCCGCCAAGGACGCCCACGACGAACTGGCCGGTGCCCTGGCCCAGTCACGGCAGTTCTCCGCCGAAGACCTCGACGAGCGCGTGCGCGACCTCGAGAAACGCGTGAAAGCGGTCAAGCTGCAACTCGACCACGCCGACAACAACAGCTACGCCCGCCTGCGCGAAGAGTTCTCCCAGCAGGACGTCGACCGCCTGATGCGCCTGTTCAACGGCGCGCTGTTCAGCCTGCCGCTGGGTGACCGCGGCATCGAGCTGGATGACAGCGATGTCTGGGTCAAGACCCTGGAAGGCGTGCTTGACCGTTTCAAGGGCGAGCGCTTCGAAGTGCCGGGCCTGTCCATCGATATCTCGCACATCGACCCGCCCGCGCTGCAGGCCTTGGCCGACCGCGCCGCCCTGCGCGACCAGAAAGAGCGCCTGGACAAAGAGCTCAAGCAGCTCAAGACCCAGCAGGCCGTGGCCCTCGACCGCGCCGCCAGCAAGGCGCAGACCGAAGCGCTGTACCAGCAGGTGCTGGATGCGCAGAAGGCCCTGGAAGACTTCCGCCGCGCCGAGACCCTGGCCGCCGAAGAGCCGGAGAAGATGGAGCAACTGAGCCAGCTGGAAGCGGCCCAGGACGAGCTCAAGCGCTCCAGCGACGCCTTCACCGAACGCGTCCAGCAGCTGTCCGCCAAGCTGCAGCTGGTAGGCCGGCAGATCGCCGACCTGGAAGCCAAGCAGCGCACCCTGGAAGACGCCCTGCGCCGTCGCCAGCTGCTGCCGGCCGACCTGCCCTTCGGCACGCCGTTCATGGAAGCGATCGACGACTCCATGGACAACCTGCTGCCGCTGCTCAACGACTACCAGGACAGCTGGCAGGCGTTGCAGCGCGTGGACAACCAGATCGAGGCGCTGTACGCCCAGGTGCGCCTCAAGGGCGTGGCCAAGTTCGACAGCGAAGACGACATGGAGCGCCGCCTGCAGCTGCTGATCAACGCCTACTCGCACCGTACCGAGGAGGCGCTGACCCTGGCCAAGGCACGCCGCGCGGCGGTCACCGACATCGCCCGAACCCTGCGCAACATCCGCAGCGACTATGACAGCCTGGAACACCAGCTGGCGCTGTTCAACCGCGAGATCAACAAGCGCCAGGTGTCCAACCTGGAGAGCTTCCGCGTGGTGCTGGCGCCGAACAAGGAAGCGCTCAAGCACATCGACCAGATCATCCACAGCGCCGGCCAGTACGAAGAAGGCGAGACCCTGTCGGTGTTCGACCTGACCCAGAACAGCGACCAGGATCACAAGAACGAAGAGGCCAAGGAATACCTGGCGCGGCTGGTGGCGGCCAACCACAACCAGCTGGGCCTGAAGGACCTGTTCGAACTGGCGTTCGAGATCACCAAGATCAACAGCCAGCCGGTGATCCACGCCGACATCGACGGCGCCGCTTCCAACGGCACCACCATGACCATCAAGGCGCTGACCAACATGTACCTGTTGCTGCACCTGATGGACCGCGACCTGGCCGGGCGCATTCGCCTGCCGTACTACCTGGACGAGGCGGCGGACATCGACGAACGCAACCAGGCAGCGTTGCTGGAGACCAGCCAGCAATTGGGCTTCGTACCGATCCTGGCGAGCGTGAAGCCGCAGGTGTCGGCGCGGGTGGCGATCGACCTGGAAGGCGGTAGCGGGCCGAATGGCATCTACATCGACGAGGCGGACTGGAAGTACATCAGCCGTCGCGATGAGGTGAAGGCCATCGTGCGTGAGGATGAGGCCGAGGAACTAGCCTGAGGTAGCCGGGGCCGCGTTGTGGCCCTATCGCGGG
>NZ_VZZR01000081.1:0-15871 GCF_009650555.1 Pseudomonas sp. EMN2 | reverse complement strand
CGCCAGTAGCCATGGAGGAAAAGCTCAAGGCAGCGGCATAAACCTTAACCGGTGTCCAAAATTACTTGACCAGTTCACTGCCTTTCTTTGTAGGAGCGGCCTTGTGCCGCGAATGGGCCGCAAAGCGGCCCCAGCGTTACCGCATGGATCGCCGGGGCCGCTGCGCAGCGCTTTCGCGACACAAGGCCGCTCCTACAGTGGGCGTGCGCAATCAGCCAAACAGCTGATGACAAAGATCACGGCTGGCCGCCAGCAGGATCGGCAGGAAGCGTTGCTCCAGTTCACTGCGGCTGACCCGCCCGACATGGGTACTGACGTTCAGCGCCGCCAGCACCTGGCCGGAGGCGTCATAGATAGGCACGGCAATCGAGCGCAGGCCTTGCTCCAGTTCCTGGTCGACCACGCACCAGCCCTGCTCGCGCACCTGCTGGATACAGGCCAACAGCGACTGCGCATCGTGCAGGGTACGGCTGGTGCGGGCCTTGAGGTCGGCGCGGTCCAGATACTCGTGCAGGCTGGCATCGTCCAGCGCGGCCAAAAGAATGCGCCCCATCGAGGTGCAGTAGGCCGGCAGGCGCCCGCCTACCGAGAGGTCGACCGAAATCAGCCGCTCGACGGTGGCCGAGCGTGCGATGTAAAGAATGTCGTCACCTTCGAGCGTGGCCATGTTGGCCGCTTCGTGCAGCTGGTCGCTGATGCGGTCCAGGTAGGGCTGCGCCGAAACCGCCAGCGGCGTCGAAGACAAGTAAGCGTGGCCGAGGGTGAGCACCTTGGGCAACAGCGAATAGGTACGACCGTCGGTCGTCGCGTAGCCGAGCTTCATCAGGGTGTGCAGGCAACGGCGCACGGCCGCGCGGGGGATCTCCGTGCGGTGGCTGATCTGGGCGATGGTGAGGTGGCGCTTGCGCTCCTGGAATGCCTGGATCACCGCCAGGCCGCGGGCCAGAGAGGTCATGAAGTCCGGGTCACCGGTGAAGGCCTGGATGCGCTTGGCCGCCGACGCCACGATCGGCGGGGCCATGGCCGGCGTGGTGCTGCGCGCGGGGTCGTTGGCCACCGGGCCGCTGGTTTCATCGCTCATGGAGCTGCCTCATAAAATCGCTGGTTCGTGCGATTATCGAACGAACGGCCGATAATCGCAATTGACCGCTGACACTTTTGCTTATACCTTTCCCCTGCCACATGTGGCTTCTTTGGAGAGACTGGTCAGGTACCCACCGTAGAAGTCCCAGGCAACGGCCTCGCCCACCCGCGAGGCCGTTTTTGTTTCAACCGTCCCGAGCCTAACTTCCAACCCGGTGGTTTGAACTTATAGTGCCTGCCCACAGACTCACATGGTGCTGACGACAACAACTTGCAGGGCATTGTCAGCAGGCGGAAAACAACGATAGCCTTCGTTCGGGCTGTTGCTATAATCGCTACTGTTGATTGTCCGCCAGTAACGTGGATCCATCAGCTAACTTTCGTCGCTTGATGAGCTTCAAGCCACCGCCCCGGTTTGGCTTGCCCGGTGTTGAACAACGGCACTTTCAACGTGCCTTGAACTTGCCACCCCGGCATCGCTGCGACGGACATTTCGCATTGGCCGCATACGCCGCTACATCCAATGTGCAGGTATCTGCCAATGCCAAACTTCAAACTCTTCAGGTATGACTGTGACGAAAGAAGAACTGCGCGCGGAACTCGAGCGACAGGCTGAACGTTACAAGGATGTATACGGTGGCGAAGTCACCACCTATGCCGCACAACCCGACCCGGAACGTAAACCCTGGCGCAAGCGCGCAAGCATTCGCGACCAGGCGTTCGCCCAGGAACTGGAAAAGATGGAGAAGGATCTGCACAGCGACGGCGAACGTAGCTGAGCGACATCACCGCGCCATCAGTCACTGACCGTCGGCGCGGCGGCATCTTTACCGAAACACCGTGGGTGAAATGGAATTTCACAAATTTCATACGGCCGTTTGAGTAGATTCCTACACAGCGTTTTTCACTCAAATCGTTGATTTTTAGGTAATTTTGCGATTTTTACCTGCCTGTTCGCGACTAACAACCCGCAGACCACCACGCCCCTGAGCGTGCGGTCATCCGTCATCGAACTGTGGCAGGTGCATCGATTTGCAGGGTTTTCTGGCATAATCCCGCCCCCCTAAAGACCGCCAGACAACCTTCATGATCGATTTATTCAGCGGACTGGATGCCTGGGTCGTCGTGAGCCTGATGCTCGCTCTGACCTTCGTTCTCGCCTTCGAGTTCATCAATGGCTTTCATGACACCGCCAACGCGGTAGCCACTGTCATCTATACCAAAGCCATGCCACCGCACCTGGCCGTATTCTTCTCCGGGGTGTTCAACTTCCTCGGCGTGCTGCTCGGCGGCGTCGGCGTGGCCTATGCCATCGTCCACCTGTTGCCGGTGGAGCTGCTGATCAATGTGAACACCGGCCACGGCCTGGCCATGGTCTTCTCGTTGCTGGCTGCGGCCATCACCTGGAACCTGGGCACCTGGTACTTCGGCATCCCCGCCTCCAGCTCGCACACCCTGATCGGTTCGATCCTTGGCGTGGGCCTGGCCAATGCACTGATCAGCGATATCCCGCTGGGTGATGGCGTGAACTGGCAGAAAGCGATCGATATCGGCATGTCGCTGGTGCTTTCGCCCATGGCTGGCTTCGCCGTTGCCGCGCTGGTGCTGCTTGGCCTGAAATGGTGGCGCCCGCTGTCGAAGATGCACAAGACCCCGGATCAGCGCCGCAAGCTCGACGACAAGAAGCACCCACCATTCTGGAACCGCCTGGTGCTGGTGATCTCGGCCATGGGCGTGAGCTTCGTGCACGGCTCCAACGACGGCCAGAAGGGCATCGGCCTGATCATGCTGGTACTGATCGGTATCGTCCCGGCCAAGTTCGTGCTCGACCTGAACAGCACCACCTACCAGATCGAACGCACCCGCGACGCCACCATGCACTTGAGCCAGTTCTACGAGCGCAATGCGGCGACGCTGGGCGAGTACCTGGCATTGGGCAAGGCCAAGTCGGCCGACCTGCCGGAGCAGTTCAGCTGCAACCCGCAGCAGACCGAACCGACCATCGCCGCGCTGCAATCGTCGCTGCAAGGTGTGACCGACTACCGCGCACTGAGCGCCGAAAAGCGTGTTGAAGTACGTCGCTACCTGCTGTGCCTGGACGACACGGCGAAGAAAGTCGGCAAGCTGCCAGGCCTTGAGCCGCGCGAAAAGGCCGACCTCGAGAAGCTGCGCAAAGACCTCACCGCCACCACCGAGTACGCGCCGTTCTGGGTGATTGTCGCCGTCGCCCTGGCCCTGGGCCTGGGTACCATGGTCGGCTGGAAGCGCGTGGTACTGACCGTCGGCGAGAAGATCGGCAAGCAGGGCATGACCTATGCCCAGGGCATGTCGGCACAGATCACCGCCGCCTGCGCCATCGGCATGGCCAACATCTTCAGCCTGCCGGTGTCGACCACCCACGTACTGTCATCAGGCGTGGCCGGTACCATGGTTGCCAACAAGAGCGGCCTGCAAGGCGGCACCGTGAAGACCATCCTGCTGGCCTGGGTACTGACCCTGCCAGCGACGGTGGGCCTGTCCGCCGGCCTGTTCTGGCTTGCTATCAAAGCCATGAGCTGAACACCGTGGTCATGAAAAAGGCGCCTTCGGGCGCCTTTTTTCATGGTCCGGGCAAGCGCCCGGCAACTGGCCGATCAAGGACGAGCGTTGATCTGCTGCTGCAGGTTCTGGATCTGGCTCTGCAGGGTGTTGATATTGCGGGTGGTCTGCCCGCGGAACGCATCGAACTCCTGCACCGAAGCGCCCCCGGCCGATTGCGCCGAGCGGTTGTCGGCCTGGCTCTTGAGCACCAGCACATCCTGTTCCAGGCTTTCGATCGCCGCGCTCGGGTTGCGCTTCTTCAGGGCCTCCACCTCGCTGCTCAGGCTTTTCAACTGACCATCGAGCTTGCCACCGTCTAGCTGGCCCGACTTCAACGCCGCCAGTTCCGTATTCACGGCCTTCAATTGCGCTTGCAGTTGCCCCTGCAACTCGGTCACTGCTTTCTGCTGCTCGCGGGTATCGGCCAGTACCTGTTCCAGGCGCTTGCCCAAGTCGCCGGCCTGGCCGGCAACGCCCTGCTGCTGCTTGCCCTGCTCGGCCAGGTTGGCCTGCAACTGACGGATCTGCAGCTTCAACGCTTCGCTACCGGTGGTGCTGCTCGACTCGCTGGCGTCGACCTTGCCACTGATCGCCTGCAGGCGCCCAGCCGCTTCCTCGCTGATACGGGCAAAGCTTTCCTGGGTGGCCACCAGTTGCTGCTCCAACAGCGAGATCTGCTGAAAACTCCACCAGCCCAGGCCGGCCAGGCCTATGAACGAAGCCCCCAGCAATGCCCATAGCGGGCCATTGCTGCGCGGCCGCGCAGCCTTCTGGCGGCCGCGCGCGACATGGGCAGGCAGCAATTCATCGTCATCGGGGGTGCCGGCGCGCAGGGCGGGCACGTCGTCGAAATCGTCGTGGGCGTCGTTACGCATGGGTGCATTCAACCGCTGTGGTAGCAAAGAGGCATGAGTATAAACCGCCAAGGCGGCGCACTGCAGACCATCATCCCGGCAGCAGGTTCACTGATTGCCCGGTTGCGCTTTCCACCAATGACAGAATTCATCCAGCGCGGCCCAGGTGTCGGTCTTCGGGCGGTAGTCCAGGTACTGGCGGGCACGGCTGATGTCGAGGGTGAAGTCCTTGCTCATCACCTGCATCGCGGTGCGCGTCAGGGTCGGCTGCGGGCGCCCAGGCCAGAGCAGGCAGGCGGCCTCGTTGAGCGCCGCCAGGCTGTAGGCCAGGCCGAAACTGCGATAGCGGGTGACCTGCGGCAGCTGCATCTGGCGCATGACGTAGTTCACCACATCCCACAACGGCAATGGGTGGCCGTTGCTGATGTTATAGGCCTGCCCCAGCGCCGGCGCTTCGACAAACAGCGCGCTGAGCAAGGCTTCGTTGAGGTTGTGCACGCTGGTGAAATCGACCTTGTTCAGGCCGTTGCCAATGATCGCCACACGCCCCTTGCGTTGCATGCGCATCAGCCGCGGGAAAATACTCGCATCGCCAGCCCCGGTGACGAAGCGAGGCCGCAGGGCCAGTACCTCCAGGCCGAATTCCTGGGCACCGAATACCTTCTGCTCGGCCAGGTGCTTGGTCAATCCGTAGTGATCGTGAAAGCGCCGTGGCACCTGCTCTTCGCGGATATCACGCTGGGGACGGCCATTGAAGTAGATCGACGGCGACGACAGGTGCACCAGGCGCCGCACATGCTCCTTGATGCAACCTTCGACCACGTTCTCGGTGAGCACCACGTTGCCCTGGTAGAAGTCCTGGTACCGCCCCCAGTTGCCCACCGCACCGGCGCAGTGCACCACCGCATCGACGCCCTGGCACAGGCGCCGGGCCAATTCGGCGTCACCCAGATCACCTGGGATGAACTGCGCGCCACGCTTGACCAGGTGTTCCACACCCTCCGCCCGCCGGCCATTGACCCGTACGTCCAGGCCCTGCTCCAGGGCAAAGCGCGCAAAGCGCCCGCCAATGAAGCCGCTCGCGCCGGTGACCAGAATTCGCATGTAACACTCCGCCTTGCCAGATTTCAGATGCAGCAGACGCCGGCCAGGCCTACAAGGGCACCAGCCAGTCCCGCGCCGAATGGCGCAGGTGCTCGGTCAGCTGGGCGAGCAGTTGCCCGCCGTTGCGCCAATGATGCCAGTACAGCGGCACGTCGATGGGGGTATCGCTGCAGATTTCCACCAGTTCGCCACGACCCAACTGCTCGGCCACCTGGCGCTCGGGCACCAGCCCCCAGCCCAGGCCCGCCTCGGTCATGCGCAGGAAACCTTCGGACGAGGGGCACAGGTGGTGCAGGAAACCGTCCTGGATACCCAGCGATGCCAGGTAGCGATGCTGCAGGAAATCGTCCGGGCCGAACACCACCGCCGGCGTGCGCGCCAGCCGTGCAACCTCGAAGCCGTTGGGGAAGTAACGCGCCATGAACGCGGGACTGGCCAGCGCCCGGTAACGCATTGCCCCCAACGGCATGCTCCGCGCCCCGGCCACCGGCCGCTCGCTGCCACACAGGCAGGCAGCCACTTCACCGGCGCGCATGCGCTTGAGGCCGACATCCTGGTCTTCCACCACCAGGTCCAGCAGTACCTGCTGCTCGGCACAGAACGCCCCCACGGCCCCCGCCCACCAGGTCGCCAGGCTGTCGGCATTGAGCGCGATGCGCAGGCGCTCTGGCATGCCCTCCTCGTCCAGCGCCGGGACCTGGCGTTGCAGGTCGCGCTCCAGCAGGCGCACCTGCTGCACATGGTTGAGCAACTGACGGCCGACCTCGGTAGGGCTGGGCGGCGTGGCCCGCACCAGCACCGGCTGGCCGACCCTGGCCTCGAGCAGCTTGATGCGCTGGGAGATGGCCGATTGCGACAGCCCCAACACCTGCGCGGCGCGCTCGAAGCCCGCTTGTTCGATCACCGCGGCGAGGGCGGCGAGCAGCTTGTAGTCGAACATCGATTTCTCTAATGAGTGATCAGCTCTATTTGTTTTTCTTATACAGCCGAGGGCGCCACAATGGCCACATCTTTCTAGGCAATCAACGCCGGCCTGCGCGCCGGTGTCAGTGGAGTGTTGGCGCTATGTGGCAAAGCTATCTGAACGGCATGCTGGTGGCCTTCGGCCTGATCATGGCCATCGGCGCGCAGAACGCCTTCGTCCTGGCCCAGAGCCTGCGGCGCGAACATCACCTGCCGGTGGCGGCGTTGTGCATCGTCTGCGATGCGCTGCTGGTGGCCGCCGGGGTGTTCGGCCTGGCCACGGTGCTGGCGCATAACCCGACCTTGCTGGCAGTGGCCCGCTGGGGCGGCGCGGTGTTCCTGATCTGGTACGGCGCCAAGGCCTTGCGAAGCGCCTGCTCCAAGCAGAGCCTGGAGCATCAGCAGGGCCAGGGCGTGCGCTCGCGCCGCGCGGTGCTGCTCAGCGCACTGGCGGTGACCTTGCTCAACCCGCACGTTTACCTGGATACGGTGCTGTTGATCGGCTCGCTCGGCGCCCAGCAGACCGTGCCTGGCGCCTACGTGGCCGGTGCCGCCAGCGCGTCGCTGCTGTGGTTCACTACCCTGGCCGTGGGCGCTGCGTGGTTGGCGCCATGGTTGGCACGGCCGGCGACCTGGCGGATGCTGGACCTGATGGTGGCGGTGATGATGTTCGCGGTGGCGGCGCAGCTGATTTTTAACTGACGATATACAGTGTGGGAGCGGGTTTACCCGCGAATGCGGCGGTTGATGCAACATCGCATTCGCGGGTAAACCCGCTCCCACATGTACGCATTGACAATGGCCCCCAGCCCGCCGGTCAGCCGCGCCAACCGCTCTGGAACCTCTATTCCCTATAGTTGTTGCGTGGTTATGCGCAAGTCCGGGTGCTATGATCCAGCCCTTGCGTCGCAAAGAGTACAAACTCGCCGACGCTCACCGGGCCGCCCGTGATCGGCCTTGCGCAAACCGCGAACAGACCTGAATCAGGAGATCCACCATGGCTTTTGAATTGCCGCCGCTGCCGTACGCCCACGATGCCCTGCAGCCGCACATCTCCAAGGAAACCCTGGAGTTTCACCACGACAAGCACCACAACACCTACGTCGTGAACCTGAACAACCTGATCCCAGGCACCGAATTCGAAGGCAAGACCCTGGAAGAGATCGTCAAGAGCTCTTCGGGTGGCATCTTCAACAACGCCGCTCAGATCTGGAACCACTCCTTCTACTGGGAATGCCTGTCGCCAAACGGCGGTGGCCAGCCGACCGGCGCCCTGGCTGATGCCATCAACGCCGCTTTCGGTTCCTTCGACAAGTTCAAGGAAGAGTTCACCAAGACTTCGGTCGGCACCTTCGGTTCCGGCTGGGGCTGGCTGGTGAAGAAGGCCGACGGCTCCCTGGCCCTGGCCAGCACCATCGGCGCCGGCTGCCCGCTGACCAGCGGCGACACCCCGCTGCTGACCTGCGACGTCTGGGAACACGCCTACTACATCGACTACCGCAACCTGCGTCCGAAGTACGTCGAGGCGTTCTGGAACCTGGTCAACTGGAAGTTCGTTGCCGAGCAGTTCGAAGGCAAGGTCTTCACCGCCTGATCAGGCAAGCCATGCAAAAAACCCGGCAGCCGCCGGGTTTTTTTTCGCCTTTTTTTCGCGCGTTGTCTGCCTTTGCGCTCTTGCTCAGCACGCAGAGCGCGCTAACATCAAATTTCTGGAAAGTTGATGCAGCGCACTCAAGTCGCATGGCCGCTCGACCGATATAGAGCCAAGGGCAATTCCGTCGATGGGCGGGCAATCGGTCGATAGTCTTGTTGCCAGAATTGATGGCAAAATAATGGCATGCGCATGGATTAAGGAAACCCCTTTGAAGCTGGAATTTCGCAACAGCTTGTCGGTGAAGTTGCTCAGGGTGGTGCTGCTCTCGGCGTTGGCGGTCGGCGTCGTGCTCAGCTGCGCGCAGATCGTCTACGACGTCTACAAGACTCGCCAGGCCGTGAACAGTGACGCCCAGCGCATTCTCGACATGTTCCGCGACCCATCCACCCAGGCGGTGTACAGCCTTGACCGGGAAATGGGCATGCAGGTGATGGAAGGCCTGTTCCAGGACGAATCGGTGCGCATGGCCTCCATCGGCCACCCCAACGAAACCATGCTTGCGGAAAAATCCAGGCCGCTGCAGGACATGTCCATGCGCTGGCTGACCGACCCGATCCTTGGCCAGGAACGCACCTACACCACGCAACTGGTCGGCCGCGGCCCGTACAGCGAATACTACGGCGACCTGAGCATCACCCTCGACACCTCCAGCTACGGCGAAGGCTTTTTGATCAACGCCGTGATCATCTTCATTTCCGGGGTATTGCGCGCCCTGGCCATGGGCCTGGTGCTGTACCTGGTGTATCACTGGCTGCTGACCAAGCCGCTGTCGAAGATCATCGAGCACCTCACCCAGATCAACCCCGACCGCCCCAGCCAGCACCAGATTCCATTGCTCAAGGGCCACGAGAAGAACGAACTGGGCATCTGGGTCAACACCGCCAACCAGTTGCTGGCGTCCATCGAGCGCAACACCCACCTGCGCCACGAAGCCGAGAACAGCCTGCAACGCATGGCCCAGTACGACTTCCTCACCGGCTTGCCCAACCGCCAGCAGTTGCAGCAGCAGTTGGACAAGATCCTCGACGACGGCGGCCGCCTGCAACGGCGCGTGGCCGTGCTGTGCGTGGGTCTGGATGACTTCAAGGGGGTCAACGAGCAGTTCAGCTACCAGGTTGGCGACCAGTTGCTGCTGGCCCTGGCCGACCGCCTGCGCGCCCACAGCGGCCGCCTGGGCGCCCTGGCCCGCCTGGGGGGCGATCAGTTCGCCCTGGTCCAGGCCAATATCGAACAACCCTACGAAGCCGCCGAGCTGGCCCAGAGCATCCTCGACGACCTCGAAGCGCCGTTCGACCTCGATCACCAGCAGATCCGCCTGCGCGCCACCATCGGCATCACCCTGTTCCCCGAGGATGGCGACAGCACTGAGAAGCTACTGCAAAAAGCCGAACAGACCATGACCCTGGCCAAGGCCCGCTCGCGCAACCGCTACCAGTTCTACATCGCCAGCGTCGACAGCGAGATGCGCCGGCGCCGCGAACTGGAAAAAGACCTGCGCGAAGCCCTGCCGCGCAACCAGTTGTACCTGGTCTACCAACCGCAGATCAGCTACCGCGACCACCGTGTGGTCGGCGTCGAGGCACTGCTGCGCTGGCAGCACCCGGAGCTGGGCATGGTGCCGCCGGACCAGTTCATCCCGTTGGCCGAACAAAACGGCAACATCATCAGCATCGGCGAATGGGTACTCGACCAGGCCTGCCGCCAGCTGCGCGAGTGGCACGACCTGGGCTTCAGCGAACTGCGCATGGCGGTCAACCTGTCCACCGTGCAGCTGCACCACAACGAGCTGCCGCGGGTGGTCAACAACCTGCTGCAGGCCTACCGCCTGCCACCGCGCAGCCTGGAACTGGAGGTCACCGAGACCGGCCTGATGGAAGACATCAGCACCGCCGCCCAGCACCTGCTCAGCCTGCGTCGCTCAGGCGCGCTGATCGCCATCGACGACTTCGGCACCGGCTATTCCTCGCTCAGCTACCTGAAGTCGCTGCCGCTGGACAAGATCAAGATCGACAAGAGCTTCGTCCAGGACCTGCTCGACGACGACGACGACGCCACCATCGTCCGGGCCATCATCCAGCTGGGCAAGAGCCTGGGGATGCAGGTCATCGCCGAAGGCGTGGAAACCGCCGAACAGGAGAGCTACATCATCGCCCAGGGCTGCCACGAAGGTCAGGGCTACCACTACAGCAAGCCGCTGTCGTCGCGCGAGCTCACCGCGTTTCTCAAGCAGGCACAGCGCAACCAGGTCTCGGTGCTGTAACCCCCGCCACACATGCCGATGCACCGCAAACGGGCGTTTGCATGAAATGCGCGCCCGCCCCTTTACAGCAAATGCAAATCTTTCGCATGATGTTGCGGTTTCGCGTGCCACGCCGCACGGTCCAACCACACGACGCAGGAAACCAATAATGATTCGTATGCCTCTGGCCTCCGCCAGTCTGCTCGCCATCGCCATCGCCCTCGCCGGTTGCGGCGAAGGCAAGAACGACAAGGCCGCCGCGCCGCAAGCCCAGGCACCTGCCGCCGCCAGCACCACCGCCGCCGCACCGGGCGCTGTCGACGAAGCCGCCGGCAAAGCCGTGGTCAAGCATTACGCCGAGATGGTCTACGCCGTGTACAGCGACTCGCTGAGCACCGCCAAGCAACTGCAAACCGCAGTGGACGCGTTCCTCGCCAGCCCCAACGACCAGACCCTGAAGGCCGCGAAAGAAGCCTGGGCCGCCGCCCGCGTACCGTACCTGCAGAGCGAGGCGTTCCGCTTCGGCAACACCATCATCGACGACTGGGAAGGCCAGGTGAACGCCTGGCCCCTGGACGAAGGCCTGATCGACTACGTCGACAAGAGCTACGAGCACGCCCTGGGCAACCCGGCCGCCAGCGCCAACATCATCGCCAACACCGAAATCCAGGTTGGCGAAGACAAGGTCGACGTCAAGGACATCACCCCCGAGAAGCTGGCCAGCCTGAACGAGCTGGGCGGTTCCGAAGCCAACGTCGCCACCGGCTACCACGCCATCGAATTCCTGCTCTGGGGCCAGGACCTCAACGGTACCGGCCCTGGCGCGGGCAACCGCCCGGCGTCGGACTACCTGGAAGGCAAAGGCGCCACCGGCGGCCACAACGACCGCCGCCGCGCCTACCTGAAATCGGTCACCCAGCTGCTGGTCAAGGACCTCGAAGAGATGGTCGGCAACTGGGCACCGAACGTGGCCGACAACTACCGCGCCACCCTGGAAGCGGAGCCGGTCAACGACGGCCTGCGCAAGATGCTGTTCGGCATGGGCAGCCTGTCGCTGGGCGAACTGGCCGGCGAGCGCATGAAGGTCTCGCTGGAAGCCAACTCGCCGGAAGACGAGCAGGACTGCTTCAGCGACAACACCCACTACTCGCACTTCTATGACGCCAAGGGCATCCGCAACGTCTACCTGGGCGAGTACACCCGCACCGACGGCACCAAGCTGAGCGGCCCGAGCCTGTCGTCGCTGGTGGCCAAGGCCGATCCGGCCGCCGACGCCACCCTCAAGGCCGACCTGGAAGCCACCGAAGCCAAGCTGCAGGTGATCGTCGACCACGCCCTCAAAGGCGAGCACTACGACCAGTTGATCGCCGCCGACAACGCTGCCGGCAACCAGATCGTGCGTGACGCCATCGCCTCGCTGGTCAAACAGACCGGCGCGATCGAGCAGGCCGCAGGCAAACTGGGTATCGACAACCTGAACCCGGACACCGCTGATCACGAGTTCTGATCGACGCGTTAACGGTTCACGCAAAGAGGCGGCCTTCGGGTCGCCTTTTTGCTTTTAGGCCTTATCGCGGGGTGCGTGGGAGCGGGCTTGCCCCGCGATGAGGCCATAAAAAGCAATGAAAACGATGGAATTTCACATTCTTTTCATCCGTGTAATTGCAAATTGCTCTTATTCAAAAACGGCCGGCCTGATAAGCTTGCACGCCGGTTTTTCGCCCACGCCCAGGATTGTCGATGTCCTTGCTCCGCCTAAGCCCCCTGCTGCTGGCCCTCGCCCTTGCCGCCTGTGACGACGCCCCGCGTTTCACCCAGGCCGAGCCCGGTGAAGCCCTCTCCGGCGGCCAGGCAACGGTGCAGCGCAGTGACCGCAACGCCTTTTCCCTGCCCTCGGCCAACCTCAGCCCCGAGCGGCGTCTTGACTTCGCCGTGGGCAACAGCTTCTTTCGCAGCCCCTGGGTGATCGCCCCGTCCACCACCACCGCCCGTGACGGCCTGGGCCCACTGTTCAACACCAACGCCTGCCAGAACTGCCATGTGCGTGACGGCCGCGGCCACCCGCCGGAACCCGGCGACAGCAACGCGGTGTCGATGCTGGTACGCCTGTCGATCCCCGATCAGCCCTACTACGCCCATGTCATCGAACGCCTGGGCGTGGTGCCCGAGCCGGTGTATGGCACCCAGCTGCAGGACATGGCCGTGCCCGGCGTGGCGCCGGAGGGCAAGGTACGGGTGAGCTACGACAGTCAGACCGTCACCTTCAAGGACGGCCACCAGGTCGAATTGCGCCGCCCCACCCTGCAGATCACCCAGCTCGGCTACGGCCCGATGCACCCTGATACCCGCTTCTCGGCCCGCATCGCCCCACCGATGATCGGCCTCGGCCTGCTCGAAGCCATCGCCGAAGCCGACATCCTGGCCAACGAAGACCCGGACGACCGCAACCACGACGGCATCCGCGGCCGTGCCAACCGGGTCTGGGACGACGCCCAGGGCAAGACAGTGGTCGGCCGCTTCGGCTGGAAGGCCGGGCAACCCAACGTCAACCAGCAGAACGTGCATGCCTTCGCCGGTGACATGGGCCTGACCAGCACGCTGCTGCCCAAGGACGACTGCACCCCGGCCCAGGTCGACTGCCTGGCCGCGCCCAATGGCGATGGTGCCGATGGCGAAAAAGAGGTCAGCGACAACCTCCTGCGCCTGGTCACCTTCTACACCCGCAACCTGGGCGTACCGGCCCGCCGCGACGTCGAGGCCCCCCAGGTACTGGCCGGCAAGAACCTGTTCTACCAGGCCGGTTGCCAAAGCTGCCACACCCCGCAGTTCACCACCGCAGCCGATGCCGCCGAGCCCGAGCTGGCCAGCCAGGTGATACGCCCTTACAGCGACCTGCTGCTGCACGACATGGGCCCGGGCCTGAGCGACGAGCGCACCGAGTTCGCCGCCAACGGCCAGGACTGGCGCACCCCACCACTGTGGGGTATCGGCCTGAGCCAGACCGTCAGCAGCGACGCCCGCTTCCTCCACGATGGCCGCGCCCGCGACCTGCTTGAAGCCGTGCTCTGGCACGGTGGCGAGGCCCAGACGGCGCGCGACCAGGTACTGACCTTCAATGCCGAGCAGCGCGCCGCGCTGCTGGCCTTCCTGAATTCACTTTAAAACGCGCTAAGGAGCCGGGCATGTTCCGACCCAAACTGTTGTTCACCAGCCTCGCCGCACTCGCCCTCGGCGCTTGCTCGCCGCAGGACCCGCAAGCCGTGACCTCCGCCGCCATCGCCAAGCAAGTGATCCTGCCGACCTACAGCCGCTGGGTCGAGGCCGACCGCCAGTTGGCCGCCAGCGCCCTGGCCTACTGCGAAGGCAAGGCCTCGCTGGACAGCGCCCGCGCCGACTTCCTCAATGCGCAGAAAGCCTGGGCCGAACTGCAACCGCTGCTGGTCGGCCCGTTGGCCGAAGGCAATCGCGCCTGGCAGGTGCAGTTCTGGCCAGACAAGAAGAACCTGGTGGGCCGCCAGGTCGAGCAACTGGTCAATGGCGACAAGCCGGTCGATGCCGAGTCGCTGGGCAAGGCCAGCGTCGTGGTGCGCGGCCTGTCCGCCTACGAGTACATCCTGTTCGACAGCAAGCCGGACATGGCCACGGCCGAACAGAAGGCGCGCTACTGCCCACTGCTGGTGGCGATCGGCGAACACCAGAAGCTCCTGGCCGAAGACATCCTCAAGAACTGGAACAGCACCGACGGCATGCTGTCGCAGATGACCAAGTTCCCCAACCAGCGCTACGCCGACTCCCACGAAGCGATCGCCGACTTGCTGCGCGCCCAGGTCACCGGCCTGGACACCCTGAAGAAGAAACTCGGTGCGCCAATGGGTCGCCAGAGCAAGGGCATCCCGCAACCGCTGCAGGCCGAAGCCTGGCGCAGCCATTCTTCGCTCAAGAGCCTGGAAGCATCGCTCAAGGCCGCTCAGACCGTCTGGGTCGGGGTCGACAACCAGGGCCTGCGCGGCCTGCTGGGCAAAGACCAGGCAGCGCTGGCACAGAAGATCGACGACGCCTACGCCGCCACCCTCAAGCTGCTGGCCGACAACCAGAAGACCCTCGGCGAGCTGCTGGCCGACGAAGCCGGGCAGCAGGCGCTTAACCAGATCTACGACAGCCTGAACGTCCTGCATCGCCTGCACGAAGGCGAGCTGGCCAAGGCGCTCAACATCCAACTGGGCTTCAACGCCAACGACGGTGACTGATCATGCTGCGACGCCAGGCGATCAAACTCGGTAGCGTACTGCTCAGCGCCCTGACCCTGGGCGGCTGGAGCCTGCTGCGCAACAAAGGCAGCGAGCCCTTGCTGCTCTCGGCGCGCGACGATGGCGACGGCAAGCACTACGCCGTCGGGTTCCGCCTGGACGGCACCCAGGTGTTCAGCACCCAGGTGGCCCAGCGTTGCCACGCGATCATCAACCACCCCGAACTGCCCATCGCCCTGTTCGTCGCCCGCCGGCCCGGCACCGAAAGCTACCTGATCGACCTGCGCGACGGGCGCCTGCTGCAAACCGTCACCTCGCAGCCGCACCGCCATTTCTACGGCCATGCGGTGATCCACAAGGGCGGCGAATGGCTGTACACCACCGAGAACGACACCACCGATCCAGGCCGTGGCGTGCTGGGGGTGTACCGCTTCGAAGGTGAGCGCCTGGTGCACACCGGCGAGCTCTCGACCCACGGCATCGGCCCCCACGAAGTGGCCTGGTTGCCCGACGGCGAGACGCTGGTGGTGGCCAACGGCGGCATCCGCACCGAAGCCGAAAGCCGGGTAGAGATGAACCTCGACGCCATGCAGCCGAGCCTGGTGCTGATGCAGCGCGACGGCACCCTGCTGAGCAAGGAAACCCTGGCCCAGCAGATGAACAGCGTGCGCCACCTGGCGGTGGGCGACGACGGCACCATCGCGGCCTGCCAGCAGTTCATGGGCAGCTCGGAAGAGACGGCCGAGCTGCTGGCGATCAAACGCCCAGGCGAGCCGTTCAAGGCCTTCCCGGTGCCCGAACGGCAATTGCAGTCGATGGCCCAGTACACCGCCAGCGTCGCCATCCACAGCGACCTGCGCCTGGTGGCGCTGACCGCGCCACGGGCCAATCGGTTGTTCATCTGGGACCTGGACAGCGGCGCGGTGAAGCTCGATGCACCGATGCCCGATTGCGCCGGGGTGGGTGCGGTGCAGGATGGTTTCGTCGTCACCTCCGGGCAGGGGCGTTGCCGCTTCTACAACTGCCGCAAGGCAGAGCTGATCGGGCAGCCGATGAACCTGCCGTCCGGGTTCTGGGACAATCACCTGCACCTGGCCTGATTTCTCGTAAAAGCCTTATCGCGGGGCAAGTCGCAGCGGCGCACCGC
>NZ_VZZR01000080.1:0-7707 GCF_009650555.1 Pseudomonas sp. EMN2 | reverse complement strand
CAGGTGGCCGCTGATCAGCATGGCGAACTCTTCGACGGTCATCTTCTTGCCGTTGAAGTCGACCATGCCATCGGCATACTTCAGGCTCGAAATCACGTCAGTGCCCTGCACCGTGGCCATGCCGCTCTGCACCGCCATCATGCCGACCATTTCACCGGCCTGGCTGGATTGCTGGGCGATGGCCTGCGCGTCGGTCTCGCCGCCCAGCAGTGCCTGCAGGGTGGCCAGGTCACCGACCATCGGCTTGGACACGCTCAGCTTGCTGTGCAGGCTGCTGACCAACTGCTTGCCCAACTGATCAGGCGGCAGGTCGAACGAGGTCGGGCTGGCGAAGTCCATTGCCAGGCTGAAGTGGCTCTCGCCGTTGGCAGTCTTGAACGACAGTTTCTCCAGTGCCAACTGCGGCTTGCCGGCCAGCATCTTTTGCAGATCGCCCTGGACCTTGGCCTGTTCTTCAGGGGTCATGTCGAACGACGGCAGTGCCTGCCCTTCGGCAGCCGCCTGCTGAACCTGCGGCGCCTTGGTCTGGTACCACTCCAGCAGCGCCTGCATGGCCGGAATGTCGATGGACTTCATGGTGAAGACCATCTCGCCGCTGCCCACCTTGCGCCCGGCATAGCTGATGTCGGCCACCTTGTACTCCAGGCGCCCGGCCAGCTTGTCCTTGGCTTCGCCTTCGGCGCTATACAGGTTGTTCTGCTGCAGCCCCTTGAGCACCAGCACCTGCTGATCGGCACCGCTGGTGACCTGCGTATCAGCCAGGGCCAGGTCGATGTTGCCGACGTAGATCATGTCGTGGTCGGTCTGGCTGAGCTTGCCGCCGACCTTGAAGCCGTTGAGCAGGATCTTCACCGGCGTTTCTTGTGCATCGGCGAAGTTCAGTTCCAGGCGATCGACATTGGCGTGAAATTCAGTGTCCTTGCCTTGGCGGTCAGTGCGCCCCAGCAGTTGCATGCCAGAGAAGTCCAGGACCTTTTCGCCATCCTGCTCGAGTTTGACCGGCGCCAGGCGAATATCGCTTTCGACATTGCCGTCATAGCCCACGCTGGACTGGACAGTGACCGGCACCTTGCCACCTGCCGCAGCGAACCACGGCGCGGTGAAATCGCCCTTTTCCAATGAGCCGTTGCTGGCGGCCATCACCGGCATCAGCTTGAATGCCTTGACCCGCGACCAAGGGAACGGGCCGTGCTCGATCTGGTCGAGCATGACGAACTCGAAGTCCAACTTCTCGACCTCGCCAGCTTCAAGGTCCTTGGCCTTAAGGCGGTAGTGTGCCGTGCTGGTGAAGAAATGCTGCTCCAGCGAATCCAGTTCGATGGACAT
The DNA here is from genome assembly GCF_009650555.1 of Pseudomonas sp. EMN2. Classification (NCBI taxonomy): domain Bacteria; kingdom Pseudomonadati; phylum Pseudomonadota; class Gammaproteobacteria; order Pseudomonadales; family Pseudomonadaceae; genus Pseudomonas; species Pseudomonas sp. EMN2. The sequence goes on along the minus strand of NZ_VZZR01000080.1, from coordinate 6,381 downwards.
GCTGAGGCCAGTGCCGGCCAGGGTTTTCTTCAGCTCTTGGTTAGCCTGGGTGATGGCGCGATCCAACTCCGCCGGCAGCTGTTTGCCGGTGTACCAGGCGCCAGCGGTGGTTGCGACGGCGATGGCGACGGCCAGGCCGGAAAGGATGCCTACTGATTTCTTCATGAATAGAACCGATTGCTGTCCATAGGGGGGGCTGCGCGTGGAAGCACGCGAGGACGCGCAGAATACCACTGTCGGGGTGACTGCATGGCACGGCAGTAGCACATAGACAGCCGAGGCACCGTGCCAACGCCCGCCCAGTCGTAAATATTTATAGACACGGAAATCCGCGCAAAACAGGTAAAACGCCAAAAAACGGCCGAAAACCCCTTTCAATGTAGATAAAAAACAACATGACCGAGCAGTCTGTCATGTTTAACTTGACACCCTAATGACCATCGTTTTTTATTTCACCCACCTTGCAAGCGCCCATTCCACGAAGAAGAACAATCGCGCCGCCATCATGCCCAAACGCCCCTGCCCGCACGCGCCGCCTTCCTCGTCCCGGCGCTTGAAGCCCTGACACCCGCGCCCTCTCCGCGCACTTCGCAGCTCCAACATAAAAGGTGAACAACATGGAGCCCACCCGCTCGACCTTGTCGTGCCCGCCGCACGCCGTGCCTGCCGTCCAACGCCAGGAGTACCGCGCGCATGCAGCCTGACCACCGCGCCACCGGCAACGGCCAGTTCCGTAAATCCCTGCGCCTCTGGCACGTGGTGATCATCGGCCTGGCCTACCTCACCCCGATGACCGTGTTCGACACCTTCGGCATCGTCTCCGGCATCACCGCCGGGCACGTGCCCAGTGCCTATATCCTGGCGCTGGCGGGCATCCTGTTCACCGCGGTGAGTTATGGCACCCTGGTGCGGCGTTTCCCGCAGTCCGGTTCGGCCTACACCTACACCCAACGCGCGATCAACCCGCACGTGGGTTTCCTGGTGGGCTGGTCGTCGCTGCTGGACTACCTGCTGCTGCCCATGGTCAACGCGCTGCTGGCCAAGCTGTACCTGTCGGCGATGTTCCCCGAGGTACCGGCATGGATGTGGGTGGCCGGCTTCGTCACCGTGATCAGCCTGATCAACATGCGCAGCATCAACCTGGTGGCGCATTTCAACCTGCTGTTCGTGCTCGTCCAGGTGGCGATCATGAGCGTGTTCGTCTACCTCTGCGTGCGTGGCCTGGATCAAGGAGAGGGCCTGGGCACCGCGTGGAGCCTGGTGCCGTTCGCCGACGAGCAGACCCAGTTCGCCGCCTTGGCCGCGGGTGCGACCATCCTGTGCTTCTCGTTCCTGGGCTTCGACGCGGTCACCTGCCTGTCGGAAGAAACCCGTAATCCAGGCAAGACCATCCCGCTGGCGATCTTCCTCACCGCGCTGATCGGCGGTGTGGTGTTCATCGGCGTGTCGTACTTCATCCAGGCCTACTTCCCGACCATGCAGCGTTTCCACGACCAGGAAGCGGCGCTGCCGGAAATCGCCCTGTATGTCGGCGGCAAGCTGTTCCAGTCGGTATTCATCGCCTGCACGGTGATCAACACCATCGCCTCGGGCCTGGCGTCGCAGACCAGCGTGTCGCGCCTTTTGTACGTGATGGGCCGCGACAAGGTGATCCCGGCCAGCGTGTTCGCCCGCTTGCACTCGCGCTACCAGACCCCGGTGCTGAACATCGCGATCGTCGGCCTGGTGGCGCTGTCGGCGATCTTCTTCGACCTGGTCACCGCCACGTCGATCATCAACTTCGGCGCGCTGGTGGCGTTCAGCTTCGTCAACCTCTCGGTGATCAACCACTGCTACCTGCGCGAGGGCAACCGCCAGGGACTGGCCAACACGATGAAGTACCTGGTGCTGCCGACCATCGGCTTCTGCATCATCGTTTCGCTGTGGCTGGACCTGAATGAACACTCGCTGTTGTTCGGCGGGGTCTGGGCTGCACTTGGCGTGCTGTACCTGGGCTGGCTGACCAAGGCCTTCCGGGTTGCACCACCGAACTACATCGCTGAATGAACCACACCCGACGCCCGCCTGACCGCGGGCGTTCTGTTTTGATCGAGAAGGAAAAGCTCATGTCGCTGCGCCGCCTCTCCATCCAGTGGAAGATCACCCTGCTCGCCGGTCTGTGCCTGCTGGCCATCGTCGCCCTGCTGGTGGCCACCTCGCTCACCCAGGCCCGGCGCAACGCCGAGCAGGTGTTCCAGGCCAACACCGAGCTGCTCGACCGCAGCGCCCGCCTGCGCCTGCAGGCCCACGGCGAAACCCAGGCGCTGCGCATCCAGCGCTACTTCATGGACGCCTACCAGTACGGCAACGGTTTCGCCCGCCTGGTGCAGGCGCTCAAGGCCCGGGGCGGCGCCGACCTGCGCAACCAGCTCAACCACGAAGCCCGCGCCGCACTGGCCGGCAACCCCGACCTGATCGGCCTGTACCTGGTGTTCCAGCCCAACGCCCTGGACCAGCGCGATGCCCAGTTCGTCGGCCAGGCCGATGCCGGCAGCAACGACAGCGGGCGCTTCTCGCTGTACTGGTCGCAAAGCAGCCCCGGCGCGCTGGAAACCGAGGCCATGCCCGAGTCAATGCTCGCCGACACCAGCATTGGCGCCAACGGCTCACCCTACAACCGCTGGCTGACCTGCCCGCTTCAAACTGCCAAGGCCTGCGTGCTCGACCCGTACTTCGACGAGATCAACGGCCAGAAAGTGCTGATGACCAGCATTGCCCTGCCGCTGCTCGAAGGCGGCAAGGTGGTGGGCGTGATCGGCCTGGACATCGGCCTGGACAACCTGCAGCAGCTGGCCCTGGCCGGGCGCCAGGAACTGTTCGACGGCCAGGGCCAGGTGAGCATCGTCAGCCCGGTTGGGCTGTTGGCCGGCCATAGCCAGGACGCCCGGCAACTGAGCCAGACCGTGGAGCAGGCCTTCGGCAGCGCCGCCAGCGCCTTTGCCGGCCCCCTGCGCGCCGGCCAGCCGGTCGAGCGCCTGGATGGCGGCATGATGCGCATCTCGCGCCCCTTCACCCCGATCCCTGGCGCCGCGCCCTGGCAGGTGCTGCTGGAACTGCCGGAGAGCGTCCTGCAAGCGCCGGCGGTAGCCCTCAACCAGCGCCTGGACGATCATAACCAGCGCGCCAACCTGACCAGCCTGCTGATCGGCCTGGGCGCTGCCGTACTGGGCCTGCTGCTGGTGTGGCTGACCGCCCGCGGCGTGACTCGGCCGATCCTGGCGGTGGCCGCGCGCCTGAAAGACATCGCCAGCGGCGAAGGCGACCTGACCCGGCGCCTGGACTACACCCGCGACGACGAGCTGGGGCAATTGACCGGCTGGTTCAACCGCTTCCTGGACAAACTGCAGCCGGTGATCGCCCAGCTCAAAGGCTCGGTGCAGGAAGCCCGCGGCACTGCCGACCAGTCATCGCTGATCGCCAGCCAGACCAGCACCGGCATGCAGCAGCAACACCGGGAGATCGAACAGGTGGCCACCGCCGCCAACGAAATGAGCGCCACCGCCCAGGACGTTGCGCATAACGCCGCGCAAGCCGCCCAGGCCGCACGCGGCGCCGACCAGGCCACCCGCGAAGGCCTGGCCCTGGTCGCGGCCACCCGCCAGGCCATCGACCATCTGGCCGGCGGCATGGATGCCGCCATGGAGCAGGCACGCTCGCTGGAGAGCCGTGGCGAGCAGATCGGCTCGGTACTCGAGGTGATCCGCGCCATTGCCGAGCAGACCAACCTGCTGGCACTCAACGCCGCCATCGAGGCCGCCCGCGCCGGCGAGGCCGGGCGTGGTTTCGCGGTGGTCGCCGACGAAGTGCGCAGCCTGGCCCAGCGTACCCAGGTGTCGGTGGAGGAAATCCGCCAGGTGATCGAAGGCCTGCAGCAGGGCACCCAGGACGTTGTCGGTGCCATGCACGGTGGCCAGCGCCAGGCCCGCGAGAGCGCCGCGCAGATGGAACAGACCCTGCCCGCCCTGCAACGCATCGACCAGGCGGTAACGGTGATCACCGACATGAACCTGCAAATTGCCTCCGCCGCCGAGCAGCAGAGCGCAGTGGCCGAGGAAGTGAATCGCAATGTCGCAGGGATTCGCGATGTGACCGAGTCGCTGTCCGGGCAGGCCGATGAGTCGGCACGGATCAGCCAGGCGCTCAACCGGCTGGCCAATCAGCAGCAGGCCTTGATGGAGCAGTTCCGCGTCTAGGAGCTGCTGCGCAATGAAACCTTGAGGGCCGCTCAGCGGCCCAGACAAGGTTTCTCGAGGCTTTCATTTCCTGTTGACGATCCTTTCACTTCACCTGCTCTAGCGTCGCCACCTTAAAACAGCCGCCAGCCTGATGGCGGCTATCTGGCTCCTGAGGCGCACGTGACCACCCCATCCTCCTCCGCTAAAAAACCCATGGACTGGGCAGGCCTCGGCTGGCTCCTGCTGTTTTTCTGGTATTTCTCCGGCGTCACCCAGGCGCTGTTGCTGTTCAGCGGCACTACCGGTTTTGCCGGGTTTCGCGACGCCTTCATCCTCAGCAGCCTGTGGCTGGCGCCGGTGCTGTTGCTGCCACGCCTGACCCGAGGGCTTGCGGCCGTCATCGGCCTGGTGCTGTGGGCCAGCTCGCTGGTGGGCCTGAGTTACTTCGGCATCTACCATCAGGAGTTCTCGCAGAGCGTGATCTTCGTGATGTTCGAGTCGAACACCGCCGAGGCCAGTGAGTATTTCAGCCAGTACTTCAGTGTTTCGCTGTGCCTGGCACTGCTGCTGTACACGGCAGTCGCGGTGCTGCTGTGGACCCGCATTCGCCCGGTTACCCTGCCCCTGCGCAGCCGCATCCCCGTGGTAGCCTTGCTGCTGATGTCGCTGCTGGTCCTGCCGTTCTACAAACAGCTTGTCACCCAGCAACGCACCTTTGCCGAAGCCCGGGAGAAGGTCGAACAGCGCATGGAGCCGGCAGTCCCCTGGCAGTTGGTGGTGGGCTACCGGCAATACCGCCAGCAGCTCGACAACATGCAGGCACTGCTGCAACAGAACGCCGCCCTGCCGCCACTGCAGAACCTGGCGGACAGCAACGGCGACACGCCGCGCACCCTGGTGCTGGTGCTGGGTGAATCCACCACCCGCGAACACATGCACCTGTATGGCTACAACCGCGACACCACGCCGAACCTGGACGCCCTGGCCGCCAGCGACAAGGGTCTGACCGTGTTCCGCAACGTGGTGTCGCCGCGCCCCTACACCATCGAAGTGATGCAGCAGATCCTCACTTTCGGCGACGAAGAGCACCCGGACCGCTTCCTGACCGATCCGTCGCTGATCAATCTGATGAAGCAGGCGGGCTACAAGACCTTCTGGATAACCAACCAGCAGACCATGACCAAGCGCAACACCATGCTCACCACCTTCTCCCAGCAGACGGACGAGCAGGTCTACCTGAACAACCAGCGAACCAGAACGCCAGCCAGTACGACGATGTGGTACTCGCCCCCTTCGAAAAAGCGCTGCAGGACCCGACGCAGAAGAACTTCATCATCATCCACCTGCTCGGCACCCACATGGATTACCGCTACCGCTATCCGGCAGACTACGAGCACTTCAAGGACAATGCCGGCGCCCCAGCGGTGCTTACACCGGACCAGGTGCAAACCTACAACTTCTATGACAACGCGGTGCGCTACAACGACTACGTGGTGTCGAGCCTGATAAAACGCTACGCGGCCACCACGCCGAACGGCTTCTTGCTGTACCTCTCCGACCATGGCGAGGATGTCTACAGCTCCGGCCAGCACGATCGCCTGGGGCGCAACGAAGGCGACCCGACAAGGCCGATGTACACCATCCCCTTCCTGCTCTGGACCTCGCCAAGCTGGCAGGCCAGCCACCCACGAGACCTGCAGGCGATGGCGTCGCGCCCTTACAGCAGCTCGCACCTGATCCACACTCTGTCCGACCTGGCCGGGCTCAGCTACGACCGCTACGAGCCCGCCAAGAGCCTGGTGAGCACGCAGTTCAGCCCCAGCCCACGCTGGATTGGCAACCCCTATGTCAAGAACGGCCTGCATGAGTTCGACCAACTGCCCGACAGCAAGGCGCAACCCGAGCAACGCACCGCATCCAGCGACGAGGTAAAGCCTGGTAAAGGCTGATAGAGGCAACGCCCATCAAAAAGCCGATACCCGAGCAATCAGGTATCGGCTTTTTTTGCTGTTGCCATGGCGATAGGGAGAACATTTTCCCGGCAGCGAGAACGAAAAAGCCCGCCATGAAGGCGGGCTTTTCGTACTGCAATATGGTGGGTCGTGTAGGATTCGAACCTACGACCAATTGGTTAAAAGCCAACTGCTCTACCAACTGAGCTAACGAC
>NZ_VZZR01000079.1:0-27406 GCF_009650555.1 Pseudomonas sp. EMN2 | reverse complement strand
CGCACTGTGCCCCACTGCACCACCAGCATCCCCACCACGATCATCCCCACCCCCGCCAGGCGCAGCAGGTTGACTGGCCGCTCCGGCAACCCCATCAACCCGAACTGGTCGATCAACAGCGACGACAGCACTTGCCCGGCCACCACGCAAACGATGAAGCCGGCAGCGCCAAGGCGTGGTGTCAGCACCAGCGCAGCGGTGATGTAAAGCACCCCGGCGACCCCGCCGAACCACGTCCACCACGGCGCCTGGGCGAGGTTCTGCACCTGCGGCAGCGGCGCACGCATCAGCAGCAGGGCGGGTACCAGCATCAGCAGGCTGACCAGCAACGACACCCCTGCCGCCCACAACGGGTGACCCAGCAAGCGCCCAAGGGCGGCGTTGCTGCCTGCCTGGAAGGGCACGGCGGCGCCGGCAAGCAGGGCGATCAGCAAGGGCAGGGCGGCAAAAAGGCTGTTGGGCATGGTGTCTACTCCTGTGCGAAACACTGGTATCAGTCTGTGATATGCACTTGAATGATGGAAATTCGAATTCTGCAAAGGCTGTATTCGTTCCATGGATGATTTGCGCCGCATCGACCTCAACCTGTTGCTCACCCTGCATGCTCTGCTCAGCGAGCGGCATGTTTCGCGGGCGGCTCTGCGCCTGCACCGCAGCCAACCGGCGGTCAGCCACGCGCTGGCCCAATTGCGCGAGATTTTCGCCGACCCATTGCTGGTTCGCCGGGGCGGTGGGTTGCAACTGAGCGCCCGCGCAGAAGCCCTGCGCGAGCCTTTGCAGCAGGCGCTGCAACAGCTCGATGGCCTGCTCGGCAGCCCTGGCTTCGAGCCGGGCCGGGCGCGCCGTACTTTCCGCCTGGCGATGTCGGACTACGGCGCGCGGGTGGTGCTGCCGGCATTGATGCGGCTGTTGCGCGAGCAGGCGCCGGGCATCGACCTGGTGGTGTCGCAGGGCAGCCGCGAGGCGATGCTCGGGCAACTGATCGATGGCGAGACCGACCTGGCGTTGGGGGTGTTTCCCGAGTTGCCGGCCGAGGTCTGCGAGCAAGTGCTGTTCGAGGAATCGTTCGTCTGCCTGGCTGACCGTGGCACGCTCCCGCCGCGTGGCGGGCTGGACTTTGCCCAGTGGCTGGCCCGCCCCCATGTGCTGGTAGCGGTGCGCCCGGGGATCGACAACGAAATAGACCTGGCCCTTGGCGTGCTCGGTGCGCGCCGCCGCATCGCCCTGAGCCTGCCGCACTGGGGGGCCGCCCAGGGGCTGCTCGCCGGTACCGATCTGGTGCTCACGGTGGCCCGCCGCAGCCTGGTGGGCGCCCGCCTGGACCCTGCCTTGCGCCAGTTCCCGCCACCGCTGGCCATCGCGCCATTCACTTTCTGCCAGGCCTGGCATTCGCGCCGCGAGGGGGATGCCGGGCACCGTTGGCTGCGCAGGCAACTTCAGACTTTGTGTACGGCCCCGGCATTGGCCGAGTGCTAGGCTGTGCGCCGACCACCCGTGAAAGGACTACCCATGTTCAAGCGTTATCTGCTTGCCGGCAGCACCCTGCTGGCCATTACTGCGGCCCAGGCCGAAGACTACTCGTCCAGCTACACCCAGTGCATGGACAAGGCTTCCAGCACCGTGGCGATAGGCGCCTGCATCCAGGCCGAGACCAAACTGCAGGATGAGCGCCTGAACCGTGTCTACAAGCAATTGATGGCCAAGCTCGAGGGCCAGCAGCAGAAGGACCTGCGCGAGGTGCAGCGCAGCTGGATCAAATACCGCGACGGCAACTGTGCGTTCCACGGCAAGCTGAGCGACGGCAGCCTTTATCGCATCGAAGGGGCGATGTGCGTGATGGACATGAGCAAGGACCGCGCGGCGGAGCTGGAGCGGGTGCTCAGCCCTGGGCAGTGATGCAGCATCAGCTTACAGATTGGTGTTGTCACAGGCTTTCCTGCGGGTTTCATCAATGCGCTTCGAGCTGTATTTTTGTACAGCTTCGGCAGGGCAACGATTGCCCTGCCGGGATGGCTCATTATCTATGGGAGGGTGTCATGCCTCACAGCATCGATGTCGCCAATCACTTCCTCACGCTGGAAGGTGAGGCCGGCGAAATCTCCAATCTCAAGCTGCAGAAGCTGGTCTATTACGCCCAGGGTTTCAGCCTGGCGCTGCTTGGCGAGCCACTGTTCGAGGACCGTATCGAAGCTTGGATGCATGGCCCGGTGGTCCCCGAGCTGTATCGCTGCTTCAGCCAATACGGCTCCAACCCCATCCCCGCACCGGCTCTGTTCGAACCCACGATGTTCTCCCGCGAGCAGTCGCGGCTGATCGCAGAGGTGTTCGAAGTGTATGGCCAGTATTCCGCCTGGAAGCTTCGCCAGTTGACCCACGAGGAAGACCCTTGGCGGGACAACTATCGGGAGGGCGCATTCAGCCGGGAAATACCTCGGCACGAGATGCAGCGGTATTTCAGGAATCACTTGGTGAACTGAACCATGGCACGCAAGCGGATCAAGGAACGAGACGCACGTAGCGCCCAGATCAAAGCGCGGCAAGTCGCTATCGATGCGGATGACTCCGAGTTGAAGCCCCCGGTATTTTCACTGGAATACCTGCAACCGGGATGGTGCATTGAAGATTGCCAGCAACTGGAGCGCGCCAAGATGCTGCAGAGGCTGCGTCAGATCAGCCAGCGCACCTGGCGGGACATCCGGCAGTTGCACCGGCACGGCTACGGAACCGAGACCATCGCCCATGGCAGCATCAAGGCTGCACTGCCCTCATTCCTTACCGAGGATGTTCGACTGTTGGCGTTCAGGGCCTATGACCTGGTGGCGATGGTCGGCTATCGCAGTGGCCGGGTGTTTCATGTGATCTGGATCGATCGACAGTTCAAACTCTACAACCACTGATGTCCGCAGCCTTCGCGGGGCAAGCCCGCTCCCACGACACCTAGCACGGGTGGCGTGGGAGCGGGCTTGCCCCGCGATTCAGTTGATACGCGAGGTGCGCCGGGCCCGGGCCTTGAGGTACTCGCGCACCTCCCGCGCATCCCCGGCAAATTCGATCCGCTCGGCCTTGGCGTCGCGCTGGTAGGCGTACATCGGGTCGTAGTACTCCTTGAGCAACCCTTCGATCCAGCCCCGGTGCAGGCTCACATCACCGCTGCGCAACTGCTCGTCGAGGGCCTGGCCAAGCAGCGCGGACAACCGCTGAAAACGCTCGCCGCCCAGGCGTTTGTGGATATTGGCCATGCTCTGGCTCAGGCGCTCGGCGTACAGCCGGCGGCCGTCTTCCTCACCGTGCAGCGCAACGAACTCGGCGCACAGGTTGGTCACGTAATCGCGCAGGATACGCGCCACGCGGCTGTCGAAACTGTCCTCCAGCCACACCAGCGGGTAGTGCTGCATGCCTTGGTAGAGCTCCAGTGGCACCGTGCAACTGCCCACGATGCGGCCTTCGTCTTCCAGCACGAACTGGCCGATGCCGCGGTCGCGTTTCTTCAACACGTCGATTGCCAGTGCGTTCTCGAAGTCGATCTGCGCCGGTTGCGCGGTGGCGCGCTTGCCGAAGCTCGAACCACGGTGGTTGGCATGGCCTTCAAGGTCCAGCACGTTGTCCAGCTGGTGCAGCACGTCGGTCTTGCCGGTGCCGGTGAGGCCGCCCAGCAGCACGAAGTCGCACTGTTCGACCGCCTGCTGGGTGGTTTCCAGCAGCAGGGTGCGCATGGCTTTGTAGCCACCGACCACCTTGGGGTACTGGATGCCGGCTTCCTTGAGCCAGCCCTGGACGATCTGCGAGCGCAGGCCGCCACGGAAGCAATACAGGTAGCCGTCGGGGTGGGCCTGGGCAAACGCCGCCCAGGCTTCCAGACGTTGCGCCTTCACCGCGCCGTTGACCAACTGGTGGCCAAGGGTGATGGCGGCGGCCTGGCCTTGCTGCTTGTAGCAGGTGCCGACCTTCTGCCGCTCCTGGTCGGTCATCAGCGGCAGATTGACCACGCCGGGGAAGGCGCCCTTGTTGAATTCGACCGGGGCGCGCATGTCCATCATCGGCACGTCGTCGAGGAACAGCTGTTTCAGGTCGGTGCAGTCGGGGCGCATCAAATCACCTCGACTGCGTGGCTCTGTCGCTCCACCAGCTCACCGATCGGTGCCAGTGCGAGGTTCAGCTCGGCGGCCACGGCCAGGAACTCGGCTTCGCCTTCAGGGCTGACCGCCACCAGCAGGCCACCGCTGGTTTGCGGGTCGCACAACAGGTGTTTCTGATCGTCGGTCAGGGCGCCGATCTTGTGCCCATAGCTTTCGTAATTGCGCAGCGTGCCGCCGGGGATGCAGCCTTCGGCCAGGTAGTGGTCGACGCTGGGCAGGCGTGGCACGGCCGTGAACTGCAGGCGTGCGGTGAGCTGGCTGCCTTCGGCGACTTCGACCAGGTGGCCGAGCAGGCCGAAGCCGGTGACGTCGGTCATGGCCTTGACGCCGTCGAGCTTGCCGAAGCGGCTGCCCGGGGTGTTGAGGGTGCACATCCAGTCGCGGGCCAGGCCACGGTCCTGGTCACGCAGCTTGGCTTTCTTCTCGGCCGTGGTGAGGATGCCGATGCCCAGCGGCTTGGTCAGGTACAGGCGGCAACCGACGCTGGCGGTGTCGTTGCGCTTGAGGTGACGCTTGCTCACCACACCGGTGACGGCCAGGCCGAAGATCGGCTCGGGGGCGTCGATGGAGTGGCCGCCGGCCAACGGGATGCCGGCTTCGGCGCACACGGCGCGGCCGCCACGGATCACCTCGCGGGCCACCTCCGGCGGCAGCACATTGACCGGCCAGCCGAGGATGGCGATGGCCATCAGCGGGTCGCCGCCCATGGCGTAGATGTCGCTGATGGCGTTGGTGGCGGCGATGCGGCCGAAGTCGTAGGGGTCGTCGACGATGGGCATGAAGAAGTCGGTGGTCGAGACCACGCCGCGCTCGTCGTCCAGGGCGTACACGGCGGCGTCGTCGCGCGAGGCGTTGCCGACCCACAGCTTCGGGTCCAGGGCCTGGGTGCCGCTCTCGGCGAGGATCACGTCCAGCACCTTGGGGGAGATCTTGCAGCCACAACCGGCGCCGTGGCTGTACTGGGTCAGACGAATCGGCTCGCTCATACGCACCTCTGCACAAATAGTGGCGCGATTGTAGCAAAGCTGGCCTTTGCGCCAGCGGCTCTTATAATTCCACTGCGTCGGCCATCGCCGCACCTTCCCCGCTATTGAACCGGAGAACCCCCATGCTCAAACGCCCTCTGGCACTCGCTGCCGGCCTCGTGCTGTCCTGCTGCGCCGTCGCCGCCCAGGCCGCCGATGTACTGCGGGTCAGCGCCATCCCCGATGAAGCGCCGACCGAACTGCTGCGCAAGTTCAAGCCGCTGGGCGAATACCTCGAGAAGCAGCTGGGGATGGAGGTCAAGTTCGTCCCGGTCGCCGACTACCCGGCGGTGGTCGAGTCGCTGGCCAGCAACCGCCTGGACCTGGCCTGGCTGGGGGGCTTCACCTTCGTCCAGGTGCACCTCAAGGATCCGACCGCCACGCCGCTGGTGCAGCGTGAGCAGGACGCCCAGTTCACCAGCAAGTTCATCACCGCCAACCCCGAGGTGAAGAGCCTCAAGGACCTCAAGGGCAAGACCTTCGCCTTCGGCTCGATCTCGTCCACCTCCGGCAGCCTGATGCCGCGCTACTTCATGTTGAAAGAAGACAACATCAAGCCGGAGGACTACTTCAGCCGCGTTGCCTACTCCGGTGCCCACGACGCCACCGTGGCCTGGGTGGCGGCCGGCAAGGTCGATGGTGGCGTGCTCAATGCGAGCGTGTGGCAGAAGCTGGTCGATGCCGGCAAGGTCGATACCAGCAAGGTGAAAGTGTTCGCCACCACCCCGACCTACTACGACTACAACTGGACCGTGCGCGGCAACATGGACCCGGCGCTCAAGGAAAAGATCAAGCAGGCCTTCCTCGCTCTCGACCCGGCCAAGCCTGAGCAGAAGGTGATCCTCGACCTACAGGCCGCCAGCCGCTTCATCGAGACCAAGCCCGAGAACTACCAGGGCACCGAGCAAGCCGCGCGTGAGGCCGGCCTGCTCAAGTGAGTATCCGTCTGCAAGGGGCCGGCCTGCGCCATGGCCAGGTCCAGGCCCTGCACGCAGTCGACCTGCGTATCGAAACCGGCGAGCGGGTAGCGATCATCGGCCCGTCCGGAGCCGGCAAATCCAGCCTGCTGCACTTGATGGCCACGGCTGTGCAACCCAGCGGCGGGCGCCTGGAACTGCTGCAAACGCAACCCTGGGCACTGTCTGCGGGCGCCCGCCAGCGCCTGCGTGCGCGGGTGGCGCTGGTGCACCAGGCGCCGCCGCTGCCGCCCCGCCAGCGGGTGGTGACGGCGGTACTGGCCGGGCGCCTGGGGCAGTGGAGCACCTTGCGTGGCCTGCTCAACCTGCTGCACCCGAGCGATGTGCCTGGCGTGCGCCAGGTGCTGGCCGAGCTCGGCCTGGCGGACAAGCTTTTCGTGCAGTGCGGTCAGTTGTCCGGTGGCCAGTTGCAGCGGGTCGGTATCGCCCGGGCGCTGTATCAGCAGCCGCAGGTACTGCTGGCCGACGAGCCGGTGTCGGCGATGGACCCGGTGCTGGCTGATCACAGCCTGGCCCTGCTCAACCGCCACGCCGTGACTCAGGGCGTGACGCTGGTGGCCAGCCTGCATGCCGTGGAACTGGCATTGGCGCACTTCCCGCGCGTGGTCGGTATCCGCGAGGGCCAGGTGGCCTTCGACTGCCCGGCCACGGCGGTGACCCAAGGCCTGCTCGATGCGCTCTATGCCAACGAACAGCTTGGGTCACCTGTTGCCCCAGGCCCGACCCTGACCGTGCAGATCCCGCGATGCTGAATACGGACGCCCGCGATCCGGCGGCGTTGCCGCGCCTGCTGGTGACGCTGCTGTGCCTGGCTTTGCTGTGGCCAGGGTTGCAGTTGAGCGAATTGAACCCCGGTGTGTTGCTGCAGGCAGAAAACCGTCAGCAGATGGCCAGCTTCGTCGCCGGCTTCTGGCCGCCGGCCCATGACCGCGAATTTCTCGGCCTGCTGTGGCAGGCCACCTTGCAGACCTTGGCCGTGGCTACCGCCGGGATGACCCTGGCGCTGTTGCTGGCGCTGCCGGCCAGCCTGCTGGCAAGCCGTGCGCTGTCGCTGCGTGCGGCGTCCCGGGGCGGCAGGGCAGGTGGCTGGTCGCGCACCCTGCGCCTGCCGGTGCGGGGGCTTCTGGTGTTTCTGCGCAGCGTGCCGGAGATCGTCTGGGCGCTGTTGTTCGTGCGCGCCGTGGGCCTGGGGCCGACCGCCGGGGTGCTGGCCATCGCCATCACCTACAGCGGCATGCTGGGCAAGGTCTATGCGGAAATCTTCGAGTCGGTCGACCAGCGCCCGGCCCACGCCTTGATGCAAGCCGGCAGCGGGCGGCTGGCGGCCTTCTGCTACGGCATCCTGCCCAACGCGGCGGCCGAAGTGGTGTCGTACACCGTGTACCGCTGGGAGTGCGCGGTGCGGGCCTCGGTGGTGATGGGCTTCGTCGGCGCCGGCGGCCTGGGGCAGCAGATCGATTTGTCGATGCGCATGTTCGCCGGTGCCGAGGTGGCGAGCATGCTGCTGGCGTTCCTGGCGCTGGTGACGCTCGCCGATATCCTCAGCCGCCTGCTGCGCGGGAGGTTGGCATGAACCGGGCGATCAACCTGCTGGTGCTGCTGGCGATCGTTACCGCGGTGCTGGCCTCGTTCGCCTACCTTGAGCTGGACATGCAGGCGGTGGTCGGTAATGGCGGGCTGGCGCAGATGGGCGAGTACGCCGGGCGCTTCCTGTACCCGGACCTGTCCGCCGGGCATCTGCGCGCGGTGGGCTGGGGCGCGTTGGAAACTTTGGCCATGTCCGGGCTGGGCACCTTGCTGGCGATGGTCCTCGGCCTGCTGCTGGCACTGCCGGCCGCAGGCCGCTTCGGTTGGCCCTTGCAGGGGGCGACGCGGCTGCTGCTCAATGCGCTGCGGGCCATCCCTGAACTGGTCTGGGCAGCGCTGACCGTGCTGGCCGCAGGGCTCGGGCCCAATGCCGGGACCCTGGCCTTGGCGTTGCACACTGCTGGGGTGCTCGGCCGCCTGTTCGCCGAAGCGCTGGAAAATGCGCCGCCTGAACCGGTGGCGGCGATCCGCCTGCAGGGCGGCAGCCAGGTGGCGGCGTTCTGCTTCGGTACCTTGCCCAACCTGTGGCCGCAGTTGCTGGCGTACAGCCTGTACCGCTGGGAGAACAACATCCGCATGGCCAGCGTGCTGGGCTTTGTCGGCGCAGGCGGCCTGGGGCAGATGCTCTACACCACCCTGAGCCTGTTCCAGGAGGCCCAGGCCAGCACGGTGATCATCGCCATGCTGGTGCTGGTGCTGCTGGTGGATGCCTTCAGCGACCTGTTGCGCCAGCGCTACGTGCGCGCCTGAACCTCAAGCTGCACGCGCCTGGCGTCGCGGCGCCGCTTCTACCGGCTCGGCGCCGAACAGCGCCAGTTGAATCGCCTGCTGGGCCTGGAAGGCCAGCGCGGCGCGTTCCTTGTCGGCGCTGGTGACCGGTGCCAGCAAGTGGATCACTACTTCGCCACGGTCCTGGCCGAACAGGCGCATCAGGTGCGACACCAAGTCGTCCTCGCCAATGAAGGGGGCGATCGGGTCCGGCTCGCCACCGCGCAGGTACCGGATCGCCACCGGCTGCAAGGGGGTGCCGTGGTCGATGGCACCGGCCAGCAGGCGGCCATGGAAGGTCCGCAGGCTGCGGCCATCGGTGGTGGTGCCTTCGGGGAAGATCAGCAGCGGTTGCTGTTGCAGCAGCTGGCCGCTGATCTGTTCGCGCAGGCGCTGGCCGTCGCCACCGCCACGGCGGATGAACAGGGTGCCGGCCTTCTCGGCCAGCCAGCCGGCTACCGGCCAGTGGCGCACTTCGGCCTTGGACAGGAACGACAGCGGGGTGAGCATGCCCAGCAGTGGGATATCGGTCCAGGAAACGTGGTTGCTGACCCACAGCATCGGCTGTTGCGGCAAGCTGCCGACCACCCGCACCTCGAAGGGCAGGGCGCCGACCAGGCGCTGCATGAACAGGCGCGTCCAGCGTTGGCGGCGTTCGAGCGATGCCTTGAGCCCCAGGCGTTCGCCCACGGCGATCAGGCTGGCCATGGCCAGGCCCAGCGCCAGGACCATGAACAACCGCAGCAGGCGGGCGCAGGCCCGCAGGCGCGGCATCAGACTGCCGCCTTGAAGTGGCGGGCATAGCGCGGGCAGAGGTCGTCGCGCTTGAGCAGGATGAATACGTCGGCGACCTGGAAATCTTCGTCCCAGCATGGCTCGCCGCAGATCTTCGCGCCCAGGCGCATGTAGGCCTTGAGCAGCGGCGGCATCTCGGTGATGACGTTGCCGGGGATATCCAGGTTGGGCAGCGGGTTCTTCGGTTCGGCGCGCAGGTGCTCGGTGCACAGGTAGCGCTCGCGCAGGCGCTGCATGATCGCATGGGCCTGCACACCGCCATCCTGCATGGGGATGCTGGCGCAGCCCATCAGGTAGCTGTAGCGGCCTTCGTTGAGCACCTCTGCCAGCTCGCCCCAGAGCACGGCGATGGTGCCGCCGTTGCGGTAGTCGGCATCGACGCAGGTGCGGCCCAGTTCAAGGATCGGGCCTTGCAACTGCAGCAGGCCGTGCAGGCGGAACTCTTCTTCGCTGTAGAAGCGCCCCAGGCTGCTGGCGGCCTGGTGGTCGAGCAGGCGGGTGGTGGCCACAAGCTTACCGGTGGCCAGGTCACGCACGCCGATGTGGCGGCAATGGATGTCGTAGTCGTCCATGTCCAGGCCTTGCTCGGCGCCTTTGAGCTTGGCCTTGAATTCGGCGCTGAACACCTTGTAGCGCAGGGCCTGTGCTTCCTGCAGGGCCGCCTCGCCAACCAGGCGTTCGGCTTGCAGACGGCGTTCAGGGCTGTTGTCGCCAGAGCGAGCGATCCGAGTCATTGCGAGTCTCCATAAGCCAGCCAAAGGGTTGCGGCCGGTCGGCTTTGTTGTGCAAAGTCAGCCTAGGTAGGGGTGGTGTCACCCCCGTGAACCTTTGGTGATGCTTGCGTGACACCCACCCACAAGCCCTCTTCAAGGAGCGTCCGATGACCTGGTTGCAACGACTCAACGACCCGCTGCGTCATCCGCTGGCGGCCACCCTTGGCGAAACCTACGCGGCATTGCTCGAGGGCCTCGGGGCCGTCAGCCCGTTCGAGCTGGCGGTGCTCGGCGGGCGGGCCATGGCCACGCCGGGGCTGGCGTTCCTGGTCGGCTACCAGGCCGCCTTGCGTGTGCTCTGGCCCAGTGCCCCGGCCAGCCTCGGCGCCTTGTGCGCCACCGAGCGGCGCAGCGTGCGCCCGGCCGACATGCACACTCGCCTGGAGGGCCTGCGACTGACCGGCAGCAAGGATTTCGTCACCGCCGGGCTGGATGCCGAATGGCTGCTGGTGGCGGCGCGCAGCGAACTGCCCGGTGAGGCGGTGCGGTTGCAGCTGGCGGTGGTCTACCCGGGTGAGCCGGGGGTGGCTTTGGAAGCCTTGCCGACCCTGCCGTTGATGCCCGAGGTGGGTCATGGACGGCTGCTGCTCAAGGACGCCGCGTGCGAATTGCTGGCCGGCGACGGCTGGGATGCCTACGTCAAACCCTTCCGCTCCCTCGAAGACCTCTATGTGCTTGCCGCGCTGGTGGCCTGGCTGCATGGCGTGGCACAGGAGTGTGGCTGGCCGCAGGACCTGCGTTTGCGCCTGGTCAGCCTGCTGGCCGGTTGTGCCGAGGGCAGCCGGCAATGTGCCGACAGCGTTGCCGGGCATCTGTTGCTGGGCGGTTTGTTTGCCCAGTTTCACAGCCTGCGTGGGGAGATCGACAAGGCCTTGAAGGCCGGACCCGAACATTGGGCGCAGTTGTGGCAGCGGGACCAGGGGTTGCTGGCGCTGGCCAGTGCTGCCCGGGAAAAGCGACTGGGCAAGGCCTGGACTGCCGCAGGATTGTCATGAAAGCCTGAAAAGCTTGCTTCATTTGCAAGGCCATCGCGGGGCAAGCCCGCTCCCACGGAAGGTTCAATGCCAATCCAATCTTTGGGGGGGGGGCAGTGCATATCGTGGGAGCGGGCTTGCCCCGCGATGGGTCGAAGAGCAGCTGAAGGCAATCACAATGAAGGCAATACTGCTGGCCTTGGCCATTGTTGTTGGCCCTGCCTGGGCCGAGGACTGGCCCACCTTGGACTGGCCGGTCGACAAAACCGCCATCGACTGGCAAGCCGTCGACACCTACGCCTTCGCGCCGCGCACCCCCGAGCGTAGCGGCATCCGCTCCGACGCCCTGCTGATCATTCGCGATGGCCGCATCATTCATGAGCGCTACACCACCCCGACCCGCGCCGACACCCCGCACCTGACCTGGTCGGTGAGCAAGAGCGTGCTGGCCACGTTGCTGGGCGTGGCCTACGGCGAAGGCCGCTTCAAACTCGATGAACCTGCTGCCCGCTATTACCCACCCTTGCAGCAACACCCCGACCTGCGCCTGCGCGACCTGCTGCACTGGGCCAGCGGCCTGGCCTGGCAGGAGGACTACGAATACGCACCGCTCAAGTCATCGGTGGTGGCCATGCTCTACACCCGTGGCCACGCCGACATGGCGGCCTACACCGCAGCCATGCCCGCCGCCAGCGCGGCCGGCCAGCGCTTTGCCTACTCCAGCGGTGACAGCAACCTGCTGGCCGCCACCTTGCATGGCATGCTCGACGCCGGCCAGTACGATGACTATCCCTGGCAGGCGCTGTTCACCCCGCTGGGTATCGACGGCGCGGTCTGGGAGCGCGATGACGCCGGCACCTTGGTCGGCTCCTCCTACCTGTACCTGAGCGCGCGCGACCTGGCCCGCATCGGCCTGTTGATGCAGCGCGATGGGCGTTGGGGCAAGCGCCAGGTATTGCCCGCCGACTGGGTAACCTTCAACCGCACCCTGTTCGCGCAAGCCGAGCCGATACCCGGTGAGGCCAACCCGGGCGGCCACTGGTGGCTCAACCGGCCGCTGCCCGGCCAACCCTTGCCCTGGCCCGACGCACCGGTGGATACCTTCGCGGCCCTCGGCCACTGGGGCCAGGCCCTGTATGTGCTGCCGACGCAGAAGCTGGTGATCGTGCGCTACGCCGATGATCGCGACGGTGGTTACAGCCACAACGAGCTGCTCAAGCGCGTGCTGGCCGCGTTGGCCGGGGAGGGCGCATGAAGCGGATTACGCTGCTACTGGTAGTGGCCCTGCTGGCCTGGGCCTGGCACGAGCGCCAGGCATTGGCGGACTTCCCCGGCATTCTCTCGGCCTATTCGGCCAAGGAATACTGTTCGTGCCGCTTCGTCATGGGCTTCGATCAGGCTTACTGCCGGGGTTACATCCAGCAGTGGCTGCCGCTGGGCTTGCTTGAGGAAGACAGCACTGGTCGCCGGGTCATCGCCCAGGGCTTGGGCCGGCGCCACGAGGCGGCCTGGCTGGGCGCACGGGTGGGCTGCCGCTTGCTGCCATGAAACCGGGCGGGTAAGGTTGACGGCCTTGTGTAACAGGATTTCACATGTTCAAGCCGTCCCGTGTTCTGCCCTCGCTGCTGCTGCCCCTGTTCATGGCCGTCGGCCTGCCCGCTCACGCCAATTGGCACCTGGATGGGGAGTCCTCACGGCTGTCCTTCGTCACCGGCAAGAATGGCGAGATCGCCGAGGTGAACCGCTTCCTGGTGCTGCATGGCAAAGTCGACCGCAAGGGCGCGGCCGAGGTGAGTATCGAGATGGACTCGGTCAGCAGCGGCATCCCGCTGCGCGACGAGCGCCTGCGGGACGAACTGTTCGAAGTGGAGCGCTTTGCCGAAGGCAAGGTGCAGGCGCAGATCGACCTGCGCCCGATCAACGACCTGGCCAATGGTGCCCAGCTGGAGCTGCGCCTGCCGGTGAACGTCACCGTGCACGGCCAGACCCACAGCTACAACACCCTGTTGCTGGCCACGCGCCTGGACGAGCGACGTTTCCAGGTGGTGACCCTCGAACCGCTGATCCTGCACGCCAGTGACTTCGCCCTGTTGCCGGGCCTTGAGCGTTTGCGCAAGGTCGCCGGGCTCAAGTCGATCAACCCGTCGGTGCCGGTGAGTGCGGTGCTGATCTTCAACGCCCGCTGACATGCCGGGGCCGGTCTTCCCCTGGCGGGATGGCAACCAGTTCGAACTGTTGATCGACGGCCCCGAATTCTTTCCGCGCATGCTGCTGGCCATCGTGCGCGCCGAGTTCCAGGTTGACCTGGAGCTTTACCTGGTTGAAGGCGGCGCTTGTGCCGAGGCGGTAGTGGACGCCCTCGAGCAGGCTGCCCGACGTGGCGTGCGGGTGCGTTGCCTGTTCGATGACTATGGCTCTCTGGCTTTGCCAGCGGCCCTGCGCCAAAGGTTGCTGGCGGCCGGCGTCTACCTGCGCTGGTACAACCGCCTGCGCTGGCGCCGTGGCTTGCGCAACCTGTACCGCGATCACCGCAAGCTGCTGCTGGTGGACGAGCGCTGGGCGGTGGTCGGCGGCACCGGTGTCACCGACGAGTTCTGGCAGCCCGGCGAAGCCACCAGCGAATGGCACGAAGTGATGGTGGGTATCCAGGGGCCGTTGGTCGGCGACTGGCAACTGCTGTTCGACCGTCAATGGACCGCCAACCAACGGCGTACTGCTTGGCGCCCCCCCGAAGGTTTTGGCCTGCCGCGCTTGCCGCAGGTGCCGGCGCAGGGGCAGGGCATGGGCCGGGTGGCCTATGCCGATGCCCGCCAGCACAAGGACATCCTGCATGCGCTGGTACGCGCATTGAACAGCGGCCAGCAGCGTATCTGGTTGGCCACCCCGTACTTCTTGCCCACCTTCAGCGTGCGCCGCTCGTTGCGCCGCGCCGCGCAGAAGGGGGTCGATGTGCGCCTGCTGCTCACCGGCCCGCGCACCGACCACCCGGCGGTGCGCTACGCTGGCCACCGCTATTACCCCCGGTTGCTGCGCGCCGGGGTGCGGATCTTCGAATACCAGCCGTGCTTCCTGCACCTGAAGATGGTGCTGGTGGACGACTGGGTCAGTGTCGGTTCGTGCAACTTCGACCACTGGAACCTGCGCTTCAACCTCGAAGCCAACGTCGAAGCACTCGACCCGCCGCTGACCGCCGCCGTGGCCGAAAGCTTCGAGCGCGATTTCGCCCAGAGCCTGGAGGTCGACCTGGCCCGCTGGCATGCCCGGCCGTTGTGGCGGCGGGTGCAGCAGCGGTTGTGGGGCTGGCTGGACCGGCTAGTAGCCAACCTGCTTAACCGACGCGACTAGCGGCTTATATCGCTGGCCGGCAAAGCGGACTATCGTGCTGGGATTGTTCCCATGCAACGGAAGGAGTGGATGCGATGACGGCGAAGAAAATTCTCATGCTGGTCGGTGACTACGTCGAAGACTACGAGGTGATGGTGCCGTTCCAGGCCCTGGCCATGGTGGGCCATACCGTCCATGCGGTATGCCCGGAGAAGATCGCGGGGCAGACCGTGCGTACGGCGATCCACGACTTCGAGGGCGAGCAGACCTACAGCGAGAAGCCCGGGCACAACTTCGCCCTGAACTACGACTTCGTCCAGGTGCGGGCCGAAAGCTATGACGCGCTGCTGATCCCTGGCGGGCGAGCGCCGGAGTACCTGCGCTTGAATGAGAAAGTGCTGGAGCTGGTGAGGGCGTTCGACCAGGCGGGCAAGCCGATTGCCGCGGTGTGCCATGGCGCGCAGCTGCTGGCGGCAGCCGGGGTGCTGGAAGGCCGCGAATGCAGCGCCTACCCGGCCTGCGCGCCGGAAGTGAGGCTGGCCGGGGGGCGGTTCATCGACATCGCGGTGGACCAGGCGCATGTGGATGGCAACCTGGTGACCGCGCCGGCGTGGCCTGCGCATCCGGTTTGGCTGGCGGCGTTTCTCAAGGTGCTGGGGACGCGGATCGCCTGACCTTCTGCCACAGAGCTGCACATGACTGGTTGATTTAGCAGGGGCCTGTGGGAGCGGCTTTAGCCGCGAACACCGGCGAAGCCGGTGCCATGTACCGCGTCGCTTGCTTCGCGGGTAAACCCGCTCCCACAGGGTACGCGGCCTGCTGATCTTTCAACCCACCTGCTCGACCCAGTCATTGAGGTTGTAGTAGTTGCTCACCCGGGCAATCTTGCCGCAGTGAATGTAGAAGAACGCTCCCGCCGCCAGCACATACTTCTGACCATTGGCCGGCGGCAGCCCTTCATCGTCGGCCAGGTACTCGCCATGCACGGTGAACTCCGCCGCCGCGCGGTTGCCTTCGGCGTTCTGCATCACCACCAGATCGGCCAACCGCTCGCGATAGCAGCGGTTCATCTTGTCCATGAACGCGGCAAACCTGGCCTTGCCCATCTGCCGCTCGCCCTGGTTGATGTCATGGATCACGTCCTCGCTGAGCAGGGCGAGGAAGGCTGGCATGTCGCCGGCGTTGAAGGCGTTGTAGTAGGCGGTGACGAGTTCGGTAGCGGTCATGGAGAAATACCTGTCGCGCAGGGGAAAGGGAATGGCCTGGGCCCGATGATAGGGTTTCCCCTCAGGCCCGGCTTAGCCGAGCGCGTCATCCACATCGACAAAACGACCGCCCCCCATGGAAATTCGCCTGCTCCATGGCGCCGCCATCGCGCCTTACATCGATGACCTCGCTCGCCTGCGCCTGACGGTGTTCCGCGAGTTTCCCTACCTCTACGAAGGCACTGAAGCCTACGAAGCCGATTACCTGGCCACCTATGCCCAGTCGGGGCGCAGCCTGGTAGTGCTGGCGTTGGACGGCGGCCAAGTGGTTGGCGCTTCAACCGGCCTGCCGCTGGTGGACGAGACGCCCGAGTTTCAGCAGCCGTTCCTGGCCCAGGGCCGTGACCCGGCCTCGGTCTACTACTTCGGTGAGTCGGTGCTGCTGCCGGCCTACCGCGGGCAAGGCCTGGGCGTGCGCTTTTTCATCGAGCGCGAGTCCTATGCCCACAAGCTGGCCGAGTTCGACTATTGCGCCTTCTGCGCGGTGGAGCGCCCGGCCGGGCATCCGCGCCGGCCTTCGGACTACAAACCCTTGCATGGCTTCTGGCGCAACCGTGGCTTTCTGCATGAACCCTCGCTGCGCACAACCTACAGCTGGCGCGACCTCGACGAGCAGGAGCAGTCGAGCAAGATCATGTCGTTCTGGCTCAAGGCACTGCCGGCATGATCCGCCTCGCCGCCTGCCAGTACGCCATCGAGCTGTTCGAAACCTGGGAGGCTTACGCGGCACACCTTGAACGGCTGTGCGCCGAGGCAGCCGAACAGGGCGCGCAGCTGCTGTTGTTGCCCGAGTACGCAGGGCTGGTGCTCAGCGGCCAGTTACCCGCCGATCAGCGCAGTGACCTGAAGGGCTCGATAGCCGGCATCCAGCCGCTGATCGAACCCTGGCTGGCGCTGTGCGAAGGCATTGCCCGACGTTACGGCGTCTACCTGCAGCCGGGCAGCGCGCCGGTGCTGGATGTCGATGGTCACTATCGCAACCGTGCATGGCTGTTTGGCCCTGAAGGCCGCTTGGGCCATCAGGACAAGTTGATGATGACGCGTTTCGAGCACGAGCAGTGGGACATCACCCCCGGTCAGGGGCTGCGGGTGTTCGATACGGCGCTGGGGCGGCTGGGCATCCTGATCTGCTACGACAATGAATTCCCCTTGCTTGCCAGGCACCTGGCCGAGGCCGGAGCCGACCTGATCCTGGCGCCCAGCTGCACCGACACCGAGGCTGGTTATCACCGCGTGCGCATCGGCGCCCAGGCCCGGGCTCTGGAGAGCCAGATCGCTGTGTTGCAGAGCCCCACCGTGGGGCTGGCGAGCTGGTCGCCGGCGCTGGACGTGAATGTCGGCCGCGCCGGGTTGTTCGTGCCGCCGGATCATGGGTTACCCAGCGACGGCGTCGTGGCCTGCAGCGCCGAGCTGGATCCGGCCTGTGGCGCTTGGTTGTTGTGCGATCTCGATCTGGCGCAGCTGGGCCGAGTGAGGCAGCAGGGGCAGGTCCTCACAAGACGGGATTGGCCGGGGCAATTCCTGGTGTCAGCGGCTCACTGTGGGTAGTAGAGCTTGCTCTTGGCGAGTGCGTACGGCTGGTCGCTGAAGGCTGGGAAATGTCCGTTGAACCGGTTCCATGCGCGGGTGGCCAATGAGGGTTTGTAAACCGGCAGATTGTTGATGCTCGCCTTCCAGAGGGGCTCCGAGGTTCGAGGCATTTGCAGGGCGGCGGCACCCTGCAGGAAGATTTTCTGGCTGTAGGCTTCCACGGGGCGGCGCAGCTCGTTGGCAATTTTCTGCGCCGCGCCGCTCTTGCCACCCCAACAGGCCAGCAGCACGAGCTTGCGCTCGGCCGGATAGCCCATTTCGGCCAGGCGCGGGGCGATCAGGTTCCTGGCGATGTTCACGGCGTCGTCGGCCTGGCCCTGGGCATTCATGAGCATGCCCAGGGGGTGCCCGTGGGTCATGAAGGCGGCGGTTTCCTCGCCGTACAGATGAGGGATGAAGGCCACGTCGCTGCCATCCTTGCTGGTGCCGAACAACACCGTGGCCGGGCGTTGCCCGCTACCGGGCCCAACCCTGTAGCTCTTGAAGTGCGCCAGCTTGCTGGCCGCGCGGCCGGTCGCATTCGAGAACTTGGCTGCGAGCTTCGCGGCGGACGGCGCCAGCCCGGTCGCCACGCTGGCGATGCCGGTACCCAAGGAAACCCAGCCCAGGACATTGGCGGCGCGCTCGTCGCTACCACTGGCCTGCAGGGCGACACTGGCCGCCCCGGTGCCGAGCGAGACCGCGTTGAGGGCCGCCGTGGTGATCGCCAGGGCGTTGCTGGCGCTCAGTGCACCCATTCCCCCGGCGAGGACAGTGGCGACGGCCGGTGCGGCGGTACCCAGGCTCGCCAGCGTCACTGCCGCCCCGATGGCCAGGCCTACGCCGGCCAGGGTCCAGGTGACCCAGCTGTGGCCATCCGGGTCAATGCGGTTGACCGGGTCGCCACCGCAATAGCTGTAGGCGTTCAGGCCTGCGCGTCCGAACGGGCTTTCACTGTCGGGGGCGAGGAACAGCATCAACAGCGGATCGTAGGGGCGGTAGCCACCGGGGATCAGCCAGCCTGTCAGCGGGTCGCGACGTTCGCCGCTGAAGCCGAACGGCACCATGGCGTCGTCGTGGTGTTCGCCGCCATGGCTGCTGTAACGCCGTTCGCGCACGTTGCTGTCCGCTTCCAGGCGCACGCTGCCCTGGCCGTCGCAGCCGAGCAGGGTGACCTGGCGTTCGCCAGCCGCCTGCCTGGTCAGTGCGAACAACGCGCTACCCTCGCCGATCATCTCGAGTCGCTGCCGGGGCTGTTGTTCATGGGTCAGTTGCGGGCCACTGAAGAAACCACGGGTGAGCTGGCCGTCGAGCACACGGTCGCAAAGCTGGCCGTTGCTGTCATAGCCATAGCCGCAGGTGCTGCCGCGCAGCTCCACCTGGGCGAGTCGACCTTCGGCATCCCAGCCCAGCCGACGGCCGAGGCTGTCGCCGATCAATCGGCCGCAGGCGTCATAGGTGAGGTCGATCCGGCTTGGCCAACTCGGGTGGCTGTGGGTGATCGAAACCACCTGGGCCGGGTCATGCTCGGCGTAACGGTAGTGCGCCTCATCATGGCTGCCATCGGCGAAGTGGGTGATGACCCGGTCATGTCCGTCAAGGGCAGTGAAGGTGAAAACCTGCTCGACGATCGGATTGCCGAACGGGTCCGCTGGCGCCGCCAGCAAGTCGGCCGTATAGCGCTGCAGGCGACCCCGTACATCGTAGGCGAAGGTCTCTGTGCCTTGCTTGGCACCGTCACTCCAGACCCGCGAGATCATCTGGTCCAGAGCGGAATAGGCGACGGTCTGGGTGTACGTCCGGGTCTGCCCGGCATCGGTCAGCGTGAAACGGATGTGCCGCTCGCGCCCCATGCTGTCGTAGCTCAGGTGCCTGGCCAGATGGCGGTCATCCTGAGGGTCGTGGGTGCTGATTGTTTCAGGGCGGGAGAAGGCGTCATAGCTGATGCTGGTGCGCACCTTGCCGACCACCAATTCAGCGAGCCTGCCGAAGGCATCGTGATGACGCTGGTGCTCGATGCCGCCACTGTCGGTGAAGCCCAGCAGCAGGCCGTCCAGCGAGTGGCGCCAATGCGTCACATGCTCCTCGCCGTCGACGTGCCAGCGCTCGCGCAAAGGCTGGCCTGAGGCGGCGAACTGCCAGTGGTGGCTACCCACGCCGCCGCTGGCGCTGGCGGGCATCCCCAGTGAGGCGTGATATTCCAGGTGTTGGCGTGGGCTGTCTTCGCTGTGGCTGGCCAGCAGCGCATTGCCCAACTGAGGTTCATAGTCGAACGCAACCTGCACACCATCGGCCATGGTATTGGCGGTGGGCGGCAACTGGCCGGGGCGGTAATGGTAGAGGGTGGTGCGCCCGGCGACGTCGACCGAGCGTTGGCGGCCAAGGCCGTCGAAGGTCTGACGACCGAGGATGAAGGTATCGCTGCTCATGTGGATGCCTGCGAGTGTGCTGGGGTGATGGCGATGGTCTGGATGTGCTGGTCATCGCTGTGGGCCGCGTACGTCCAGGCCAGGCGGGTGCCGTCGGCGAGCGTTCGCTCGATCAGGCGCGAGTAGTGGTCGTAGCGACTGTGGGTCACGTCGTCGGGCTTGCCCTGCACGCCGAGGCGTTCCTCGATGACGCGGTCGAGGCCGTCGCGCACCAGCGTCAGGGTGCGCACCAGGTGGCCATCGCTGTCGAAATCCTGTTGCTGGATCGGGCTACCCGTAGCATTGACCTGCAATACTTGCTTGGGCCCTTTGAGTGATGCGACCGCCTGCCACCGTTCGGTGCGTTGGGTGACCGGATCATGGCGGACATGGTGTTCGATCCCTTCGGGGCTGATGGTCAATGCTGGCTGCCCCCAATCGTCGTAGACTTGGGTGTTGGTCAGGCTTAGCGCCGGGCGGTCTTCGTCGAACCAGTCGAAGGTGGTCTGGCCTACACGTCGGCCCAGGGCGTCGTACTGCATGCGGGCCAGGATTCTGAAGGTGCCGGGCGCCTTGTCGATGTCCTCCAGTTCCTCACACACCGCTTGGCCATCGCCGTCGAGCCACTGGCGGCGACGCCGGCCAGAGGCTTCGGTCTTTTCGATCATCACCGGATTGAGGGCTGCATCTGGTCGTGCCTGGCGGGCAAGGTCGTCGCCCAGGTGGTAGCGCACCTGCTGCTGGACTTGGTACGGGCTTGCGCTGGCAGTGGTCGTGAGCAGGATGCGGCCGAGGGCATCGTAGGCATAGCGCTCCAGTGCACCTGTTTCGCTGCGTTGCCAGCTGATCAGCCCGCTCAGCAGGGATTGCCCATCACTGCTGGTCGAACGGTTCTCGGCATCGTTCTCGAAGCCGATCACGGTGGTCTGGGTGACCAGGTCGTCTTGCGCGATGCTGTAGCGGTACTCGGTGGTGGTGGTCTTGCCATTCAAGGTCGTGGCGGTGCTTTGCAGGCGCCCATAGTGTGGGCCTGGCACCCTGCAATAGGACTGTTCGGTGTGCTCCAGCACGTGCTGCGCCGTATCACTCAGGCCTTGTTCGCTCGCTACTACGATATGCGCCGGTGCGCCCTCGATCAGCGAAGGCAGGGCCTGGTAGGTGTAGAGGGTGCCGAGCGTCGGCGCCTGGCCCTCTGCCGGGGCAGGCTTCACGGTCTTCTTGCTGAGCAGCCGCACCATGCCCAGGGCATCGGCGGGGCAGCCTTCGGCCCCTGTCGTTGGGTAGTACTCGCTGATTTCCTCTAAACCCGACGGGTGGCGAGCGAGCAGCATGTTGCCCCAGTCATCGTACCGGTAGGTAGTGACTTCGCTGCGGCTGGCGCCGCCCTGGGCATGGTCTACGTAGGTGATGGAGACCTCATGGGGCAACTGGCACGAGGCCGGTTGCTGGCCCCAGGCCAGGCTTGGGTCTTCACCATAGGTGGTGACCTTGCGTGTCTCGCAGTGCCCCAGGCGCGACCGTTCACTGACCAGCAGGTGGTAGCGGTTCCAGGTGAAGTGGAGCATGCCGAGCGTCCGGCCATGGCCGTCGGTCAGGGTTTCGATGACTTCGTAGTGATAGTCGCTTTGCACCTGGTACAGGTTGTCGCGCCCGCTGTGCCATTCGAAGGCCTGGTCGCTGCCGAAACCCAGAAAGTTGTGGTCGCCGATCCATTCGTAGCTGCGGTTGAGCTCGTTGTCACGGCTACCGGCGGTGTGGGTCCAGGCGACCACGCGTGGCAGGAAGGGCAATGGTGAACCGGCAGGCGTACGGTGACCCTCGCTGCCAATTGCCCAATGGATGAAGTCCATGGCGCCCAGGGGGCTGCGGATGTGGCTGGGAAGCAAAGATTGGGTATCGCCGATCAGGTCGACGGGCTCGTACTCGATAGTGAACGGTTGTTCCATCCCCGGCAGGTAAAGGTGAGTCAGCCAGTCGTTGCTCAGTTGCGCACGCAAGGTCGCTGCGCGTTCGGTGTGGGGGTTGAGCGTGAAGTGCAGGTCGCCCTGGAGTTCATCAAGTGTGAGCAATGTGCGCTGTTCGTCGCGGATGCGATGGAGCACGTAGTCGCCTTCGGCGTGGGGCAGCCAGTCGACGAACAATCTACGGCCCTCGGGTGAGTGCAACTCGCTTAGCAGATAACGACTGCTGTCGCTGTCCTGCTGCCTGAGAATCTCGCTTTCCCCGGATTTGCGCTGCACCCGAAAACTGCCATCGGCCTGGGTGGTGACACGGAGGGTATTCAGTTTCAGGTCGAAAAATGCCAATTGACCATTGTTCGACAGTGCCGATGCGTCCAGGTCAATGGCGAAACGTTCGCCCGACCCCAGCCGCAGACTCGGTGCTTGTTGATTCAAGTCGAGTTCGGACAGGCCCAGGTTCCACCCCAGGCCATAGCCTCGATTGGCTGTCGATGCCAGCATGTCGAAGCTCAGGGTCAGAGAAAGCGAAGGCCCGCAGAGTTGGTTGGCGGGGGGCAGTGGTAACGCGATGGCCAAAGTGAACTGGCCTGTACGGTTGTCTACGCCGGTCTTGAAGCAGTCCAGAAAGTTGCTGGCTTGGGTATGCAGGGTGGACATGCAAGTCTCCTGAGTTGAGCCGAGGGCACCCGTCGCGCAGCCAGAGGGCAACGGGCATTCACATCAGGCGTGGTTCGGGAGAACTCGGAAGTCGATGGCATTACCGCCATTGCTGGCGAGGAACTCGACGCTGTGCTCGTTGCCGTCGCGGTCGATGATCGTCCACAGGCTCGGGTCCTGGGCGTGGCCATTCCAGTGACGCGCGTAGAACCTGCGGTAGAAACGGTGCAACGTCATGTGATGGGGGCGCTGGGTCAGTCGGCCTTGGGGCGCACCGACGTCGAGCTCGAACGCGTCACCCACGGCATAGGCCCGAAGCCTGGTGGTCTGGCTGTAGTCGTTGGTGAGTTCGAATGAAATCAACGCATGGTCCCAATGGTTGGCTACATAGAATGTCTCGCCACTGGGCACCGCACGCGCAAGGCTCTCGATGATGAGATTGTTGGGATCCTTGAAACCGAAGTAGCCGACGTCGTGCTCTATCTCGTCATCCCAGTAGTTGCCGCTGTTTTCCTTGTAACTGATCCTGTCTTGCATCACGAGCTGGAAGGCCGAGTCGGGTAGGTGGTGTGGTGCGATGGATTCGATGACAACTGAAGATTTGAAGGGAGCGACGTCGGTTTCGAAATGGCTCTGCTCGTCCTTCCAGATCCCGGCGTACACAGTGCTCAGGGTGCCGCCCGGGAGGGTCGAGGTCACGTAGAAGCGGCGGCGAATGGTACGGCTGGACGATTCCATGAGCGGGCTTGGCACGACACCGGATGCCGTGTGGTAGGCAAAGCGCGGGTCGCGTTCGTCATGGGCGCGCAGTTCGCTGTCCAGGACGCGGATGTTGCCATCGTCATCGACCTGCAGCAGTTCCAGGGTGGCCAGGTTCTGCTCGGTGACGGTCTCGCCGTCCCGAGGCTCGAGGGTGACGGTGATCTCCACCTGTTGGCGGCCATTGGCGTAGACGCGGTTGGAGCTGGAGGTGATATCGAGGCGGAAACGACGAAGCCATTGGTTGGCGGTTGGTGTGTGGGTCATGAGCCCTTCCTTTGTGGGAGGTGAGGGCTCATTAAAGTGGGACCAAGGGCGCGGTGAGCGTTATATATGTCTTGCCCGGGCCCCTGTCTATTCTGGTCAATATCCCCTGAGCGCCCTCGTGCAAGGACGCATACCGGAGCGAACGTTCCCACAGGATTGCTTGCAGCCAGCGGAAATCATGGATCCTGTTTTAGATCAACGAATCTAGCACCACTCCATTGCAATGAATTTCCGTAGCTGCCTGTTTCGTTGTGAACCCATAATTTCCAGCCATAACCATTTTGATCGTAGTAAGTTATCTGGTAGCCGACGTCTGTGTACGGAATACTGTATTCGTCGGTTGTAAGCAGTCGTGATCCATAGGCATTCCCAGGTATGGCATTTATTTCAGCGGTGACTGTGTGATGTGGGCTCACTCTGACGGTGCGTTTTCGATCGAGCGCGTAGTGTTGCTGGATTTTTTGTTGTTCATCAGCGTATTTTTGGTAGTGCAATCGGTCACCTTCCGAGGAATAGGACAATCTAAACCGGCCATCTGTTATCCACAGCCTGTAAAGATCTATGTCCTTTCCGTCGTTGTTGGAATGATCGGTGCGGCCGTAACTGAAACTGGACGGGGTGAGATTGTAGCTCTTGCTGACGGGGCTTAGGGTTGCCGAGCTATTTGACTTGCCGGAGACCGTGCTGCCTCCAAAAGGCAAGTCTTTTTGATGAGTGTGGTACGTGACACCCTCTAATACCAGGCGAGCTGCAACCTGCAAATTTGTCGTGGCGATGGTTTTTACCCAGAATCGTACGGTCTGGTCATTTTGCATGGAGGTTGTGGGTGCCAAAACCACTGCATCCAGGACATCGAACAAGTCATCTGGGAAACGCCGGTTATAATCCATGTAGTTCGAATACTCGCTCCCCAGCAATGCCCCCGTGTCGTAGCTTACCAGTACGATCCTGCTCAACTCGTCTTGGGTGAGGGTTACGGGCTGCTGTTGGTCATCGAGCGCGCGTATCACGATGTCGATGTAAGTGGCTTGCCTGCCGCTATTGTGAAGTCTGCAGGCCGTGTTGTTATTCGGCGAGCCGATGCCTTTCACCTGAAAGAACGCAATGTTGGCGACACGTGAAGGCGTGGTCTGTTCGTCCAGGGCGCTTGTGTTAACCACTGTGAGCTTGACGCGACGGCCCAACGGGTCCGACTGTGTATCGTCAAAGGCGATGGACAAGCGATGACGGTTACCATGCCGATCATAGGCGGATATTCGACAAGGGCCCTGGCGATCGCTGCCTGCGGTGTAGTAGGGGATCTGGTTGTCACCTTGCAGTAGCACGATGACCGCGCCGGTGTTGTCGGTCTTGACCTCTTTGACCTGACGCGCAGGGAAGTGGTCGCCCAGACTGATACCAGTGTCGTAGTGCACCGTCTTGTCACCAGGCAGCGCGATGCCGACGTGTGATGCGAAGGTCTGATCTGGCTGATGATCCTGCCAGCGGATCATGCCTTTGGTATCACCCGTCTCGAATGCCGCATAAGAAAAGGGTACTTCAATGGGCGTCAAACGGTGCTCGTGAATGAAGAGGGAACCGCCGACGGTGTCGCCTTCGTTTCGGGTCTGCGTCCATTGATAGTCTTGAGGGAAAGCGTAATTGGGCGCCGGATGGGCATAGAGGTCAATGGAACTTTCATAGGCGTCGTCAGAGTAATAGTCCTCGCCCTTTCCGCCACCATCGGCATCCCGGGTGATGGCCACTCGCAGGGTCACTTTGCTGCCAGCCGGCGCTCGACTATGAATATAAAGCTGCTTGTAGCGAGTTTCGTCGTCATTCGGCCAATAGGACATGTTGTCCTCACGGATCAAATTCTTTTCGTTCATTCCGGGAGGCGTCGGTGGTTCGGGGGGCACCGGGAGAGTCAAGGTGGGGAAATAGTCGAATCGCTCGTCGTGTTGGTCGCTATAAAACCAGGGCGCCGAGGCATGATTCTGTGGAAGTGGGACGTAAGTGCCGACGACCTGCTGGCTGACAATACGCAATGAAGCAAATTCTGTTTCGCTAATGGTTTCTCCATCTTGTGGTCTCGCCAAAATGGTGACTTGCACTTGTTGCCGGCTATTGTTGTAAACAGAGGTGCTGGCGGATGAAACAGTGATTTCAAAGCGATTGAGCCAGTCGGTGATTGAGCGAATTCTTGTCATGATGGCCTGACCTGATTGTGGGCGTTCAGGTAGGATTTTTGTTAAAGAAGCTGGCGGCTGAAACCTGATAACAATAACAGGTTGTAATCCCGGCAGTATCCCTGTAGCGGATGCTGAGAGAGGCTGGAAATGAGATTGAAAATAATTAAACTGAATAAAAACGCCCGGCAATGGCCGGGCGTTTTATATCGCGTGGACGAAGATTACTTCACTTCCACCGCCAGGCTTTCGGCGATCTTGCTCTGCCACAGTGCAGGGCCGGTGATGTGCACCGATTCACCCTTGCTGTCCACCGCAACGGTGACTGGCATGTCCTTCACTTCGAACTCGTAGATCGCTTCCATGCCCAGCTCGGCGAAGGCCAGGACCTTCGACTTGCGGATGGCCTGGGCCACCAGGTAGGCGGCGCCGCCGACGGCCATCAGGTACACGGCCTTGTTGTCCTTGATCGCTTCGATGGCGGTCGGGCCACGTTCGGACTTGCCGATCATGCCCAGAAGGCCGGTCTGCTCGAGGATCTGGCGGGTGAACTTGTCCATGCGGGTGGCGGTGGTCGGGCCGGCTGGGCCTACCACTTCGTCACCGACCGGGTCGACCGGGCCGACGTAATAGATGAAGCGGCCTTTGAGGTCGACCGGCAGCTCTTCGCCGCGGTTGAGCATCTCGACCATGCGCTTGTGCGCGGCGTCGCGGCCGGTGAGCATCTTGCCGTTGAGCAGGATGGTCTCGCCTGGCTGCCAGCTGGCGACCTCTTCCGGGGTGATTTCGTCGAGGTTGACGCGACGGGCGCTCGGGCCGGCTTCCCAGACGATTTCCGGGTAGGCGTCCAGCGACGGTGCTTCCAGTTCGGCAGGGCCGGAACCGTCGAGCACGAAGTGGGCGTGACGGGTGGCGGCGCAGTTGGGGATCATGCACACCGGCAGGGAGGCGGCGTGGGTCGGGTAGTCCATGATCTTGACGTCGAGCACGGTGGTCAGGCCGCCCAGGCCCTGGGCGCCGATGCCGAGCTGGTTGACCTTGTCGAACAGCTCCAGGCGGATCTCTTCGATGCGGTTCTGCGGGCCACGGGCCTTGAGCTCATGAATGTCGATGGACTCCATCAACACTTCCTTGGCCATGACCGCGGCTTTCTCGGCGGTACCGCCGATGCCGATGCCCAGCATGCCTGGCGGGCACCAGCCAGCGCCCATGGTCGGGACGGTCTTGAGCACCCAGTCGACGATCGAGTCGGACGGGTTGAGCATGGCCATCTTCGACTTGTTTTCCGAACCGCCGCCCTTGGCTGCGACATCGACCTCTACCTTGTCGCCGGGGACGATGGAGTAGTGGATGACGGCCGGGGTGTTGTCCTTGGTGTTCTTGCGGGCACCGGCCGGGTCGGCCAGGATCGAGGCGCGCAGGACGTTCTCGGGCAGGTTGTAGGCGCGGCGCACACCTTCGTTGATCATGTCGTCGACGCTCAGGGTGGCGTCCCAGCGTACGTCCATGCCCACGCGCACGAACACGGTGACGATACCGGTGTCCTGGCAGATCGGGCGGTGGCCGGTGGCGCACATGCGCGAGTTGATCAGGATCTGGGCGATCGAGTCACGCGCGGCGGGCGACTCTTCACGCAGGTAGGCCTCGTGCATCGCCTGGATGAAGTCGACGGGGTGGTAGTACGAGATGAATTGCAGGGCGTCGGCAACGCTCTGAATCAGGTCGTCTTGCTTGATCACGGTCATGCAGCGCGCTCCTCTTAAAGACGGGAACATTCAAATAGGCACACCGACAACGCACACCGGTATGTCGGCAGTGCCTGGCAAGGCTCCGGCTGGTCGGGCCGGGGCAAAAAGGCGCGGCAGTATACCGCGCCCCGCCGTGGGAAACACCTGCGGGTGGTCTGGACCTTGGTCGGCTGCGGGGCGGGCATCGTTTTTGCTGTGACGGTTGGATGGAGTGGCCCGACGTTGTAGCGTAGAGAGTACTGCGT